>NZ_JBMFKV010000122.1:0-6205 GCF_049971835.1 Pyrobaculum sp. | reverse complement strand
GTACTACCTCAAGCCAGGCTACACATACTACCTGGAGCCGGGCACGTGGAGGCTCGCCGCCGTGAGGGATCCCCACTCGGTGTGGATGCCCCCGCCAGAGCTCTTCCTGCTCTTGGTAGTTGTTTTGTTCGTCGCGGCGGTTGCCTGGAGGTACTACAGATAGTCTAAGAAGACGCCGGGACCCAAGCCCACGAGGGAGCGCTGGTGTAGCTTATCTTTATCTGATCACCATTATTCAGCCGGACTTTTAGGTAAACGCTAGTGGCGCTAGAAGACGAAAACACGGTGTACTCGACGCCGTTGCGCACAACCTTGACGGACGTCACCGCGCCTCCCCATATGTATACATCGACAGGCACTGGGTAGCAGTTCGCAACCGCGGAGCCAGACGCTGGCATGCTCGGCGTCGTGACGTTGACGTAGCTGTACGTGTTGTTTATCCTCACCGATACGTTCCTGGTACAGCCAGTGCCTATGATATCTGCCACGTTCTTGGTGTAGTCAGCCACCAGATCTACAACTATGTTTTGGCTTACTGTAGATGTGTCTGTCTGAATAGCCACGGCCTTAGCCTTCATAGGTAGGTTGTTGAACTTCCTCAGGAAGTCTACTATACTCGCCTTTATGATGATGTTGGTCGATCTGTCTATGTTGAAGGCGTACATCTCGTTCCCTCCAGTGGTGTAGTCGCTGTTTAGACCTGGGCTGTAGCACGTGAGCTCAGCCACGATGTTCTGCGAATAGTACACGGTCATGCAGTAGCCAGCACCCTCGCCGACTTCGACTCCAGATATCGCCACGCTCCCCGTGTGATCTATAAAGATTTCGGAGAAAACTCCGTGGATCGGAGTATTCGGGTTCCTAGTGCCGCTACCGTAAGATTTCGAGCCTACTATCTGGCCGTTTCCTGTTGTGTAGAAGCCGACGTTGCCTACGTTGCCAACTACGGTGCTCACTATTCTATAGTCGTGCCCCCGTATGTTGAAGCCATCTCCCGCGCAACCGAGCAGGTACGAATCGCTTACGTGCACTTCAACTGCGTTTGGGGCAAGTGTAACGCAGTGGCCGCGCCCGTAGAGCAGAGATACCCTCGTCATCAAAAACGCAAGATCGATACCTGCGGAGTCAGATCCGCCGAAGTACGGATCGCTATCTGTCGTCCTATCTACGTATATGAGATCGGCCCCGGATACGTAATTATTCCTGTTGCCATATACATCAAATACGTTTCCTATTACTGTCAGATCTGATATAGTTGTGTGGAACGCGTCTTTAAAGTACAGCAGTGGTGTGGCATCCCTTCTGGACGGATCTTCCTTGATGACTGTGGCCCCCCTACCTGCCCCTCTTATGTGGATGTGCGGGCCAACAGTGATTTGCGACTTCACGTAGTACTTGCCAGGGTAGATGAACACGAAGCCGCCTCTGAAGGGGTTCGGGCCCGGCGCCGGTTTCGTCTGCGACGCGTAGTTCACAGCCTCTTGTATACATGCGGTTGGGCTGTTCTTGCATATTATGCCGCCAGTACGATCGTACGCCACATAATCCCCGTTGGCCTCCCTCCTCACGATGACATCGAACACAGCAGGAGATACGCCATAAGTCCCCTGATCTAGCACGATGTCTACCCCCTTCGGCGCCTTAATCTTCAGCCTGCCAGTTGCCGGGTCTGGGTACAGGGCATAGCTCGGCGACGACGTCTGGGCGCGTGCGAGAGCGCTGGCGAGGAGGGCGCCGAGTCCAGCCGCGGTGGCCATCGAGAAGAACTCCCTCCTACTGGGCCTCCTGGCCATGTCTACACGTACGTCGTGGCGCTAAAAACCTATCGTTACGGTTTTTAACCCGTGGAGGTGCTTCAGACGTGATCGGGGTTTTGTACGAAATCGGGAGGAGCGTGTACAAGTGGGCGGTGTCTTTCGTCATTATCTGGTCGTTCCTCTCGTCCATCGCAGTTTTGATGGCTGGCTCCTACATCGCCAACTACGTGCCAACGACTCCGTTCACAACTCTAGCCATTATTTCCAGAGCAGACGACGTGGCCACGGCTCTGCGCTCGGCGGTGATGTCGGCGATTTCGGTGGCCCTCGGCATCGGCATGCTGGTGGGCTTCGGCTACCTGTCGAGCTACTACTACATCTCGATTTCGTTCAGAACCGCCGCTTCGCTTCTAGACATGGCGCTTGTGTCGTCTATGGTCCAGTCTGCTCTGACAGCAGCAACCGCGGCCATCCAGCACCTGGGCCCGGCGGCGGCTGTGGTGATCGGAGGCCTTGGCGTCCTCCTGTCGGCGGCAGTCGCGGTGTACGTGTCTTTCTACGCCGCGGGGGTGCCCCCGCCTCAGTAGCTCCATGCGTGCCCTCCTCGCCGCCGTAGCTCTCCTCGCGTGGCTGGTTGCGGCGCAGACGTATATACAGGTAGGCGGGTACACGTACCAAGTAGTGGCTGTGCTGTACATCAACGGCTCCGTGGCTGTCCAGGGGGTGTACGTCACCGCGCCGCCTGGCTACACCATCGTTGCGCAGGAGCCGAGCGGATCGCTACAGCTCGTTGGGAGCTCGTCCCCGGCTGAGCCGGGAGTCGTATACTACATTGTGTACCCCAGCCCCATACCTGCGATCACGACGACAACGACTACGTACGCAGTGGGTGGCAACTGCACGACGCCTGGCCAGCTCGTCAACATCACGTTCCAAGGCACGACGAAGATAGTGGCGTGCGTCTCGTACACAGACTTCGCAAGGGCCACATTCGTCACGGCTGTGTGGCTGAACTCAACCATACTGAGGGTTGAGGTGTTTAGGTACTACAGGGGATCGTACGTGAGGAACCAGACGCCGGTTTCAGTCAATGTGTACAACATCTTTACTGGAGCAGTGATAGCAAGAGCCAGTGGCGTGGACTACGTAGATCTGCCAGTGAAGACCAGCGCCCCGGTGCTGGTGGAGGTGTCGATGCCCGGCGCATCGTACCTAATATACAAAGACCCCCCGCCACCCCCGCCGCCCCAGCCGCCGAGTCTGATTTCGTCTGCCGTGCCAGCCGCCGTGCTCGTGTCCGCTCTCGCCATCGCTCTCCTGGGGGGCTTCATGTCTGAGTACACAGGCGGCTCTCTGTCGATAATCACCGCCTTCACCATCGCCGCCATCGCGTGGCTCGCCCTCCCGTCCCTCGGCGTCCCGGAGGCCCTCGCCAAGTCTCTGGCTGTGTTTGTGGCTGTGATCGGGGTGGTGGCCTACGCGCGATCTAGGCGCGACTAGAACGGCGTGTAGTGCTTGAGGTAGGCCACAACCGCGGCGGCGTACACCGCGTGCTTCGAGACGCCAGCCGCCCTCGCCACGGCCTCGGCCACCTCGTCCACCTCCCTCGGCACGGTGGCCCGCGTGAACACAGAAGGAGCCCCAGCCGCCTCCTTGGCGTACACCCTCGCCAGGTGGGGGTTCCTAGCCAGAATCCTCAGACCCAGCTCCACCGCCTTGTTTATCTGCGTAGCGCTTAGGCGCCTCCAGACGTCCTCCCTAATCTTGAGACCGGGCACGTACGCGGAGGCGCAGGTGGTTAAAAAGGTGGCGACGCGTTTTTAACCCCCGCGGCGTATGAAAACCATGCGGATCTATGTACTCCTGCTAATCCTCCCCGCCGCCGCGCTGATCACCGCAAACCCCCCGCCGAACGACGTGCTGTGGAACGGAGCACCGGCCCCACAGCAGGCGGTTGCGTTCTACCCCGTGGCGGCTGGCCAGTCTCTGGGGTGCCAAGCCCCGGGCGGCACCCTTCCCAGCATGTGGACGCTGGAAGTCCTCGCCTACCACATGCCAACGCCGATTACGCAGTACTACCTCATCGGCGACGGGTGGAGCGGCGCGTTCCTAGTGAGCTTCGAAAGCCGCGGGGTTACATTCATCCGCACCTGGGACGGAAACAACAACGCCTACGTCGGTAGCTACACCGCCGTGGGCTGGAAGCACGTCTTGATCTCATACGACGGCTCGACGGTTAGGTACTGGGTGAACGGGCAGGTGGTGTATCAAGCATCGGCTTCCCTCAAGACGTCCTATGGTAGGATAGCGGTGTGGCTGGACTACACAACCGATCAGAGGAGGATCTTCCCCCTCGTCGTGGCTTGGATCAAGCTGTGGAGCGGCGCGGTTACGTCGCAGAGCCAGGCGGATCAGCTCGCGAGGGGCCAGGCGCCCGCTGGCTTCTCCCTCGTCTCGGGTATCGACTACACGACGTGGCCGCCCCGCATACTGGCGGGGAGCTGGGACTGCAACGGGAAGCTCTTCGGCGTCCCGGTGGTAAGGACCTACGGCGCCTACGTCGACTCGCGGTGGTGGCCCACGGCGCCCTCCGGCTTCCCCGCGCCGGGCAGGCTCCTCGGCTTCGGCTACACGGGGGCCGCCTCCACAGCCTTCTCCCTGGCGCCCACCCCCGACTTCGGAAACTGGTGGAGCATAACGGCTCTGTACTACAACGGCGGCGATCCGTGGCCGTGGATCGGCGTTGGCAACATGTGGAGCGGCGGGGCGCCCTACGGAGGCCCCGTGATTAGGACAAACGCGGACTACGGATACGGCCTCCCCAGGGGGACCTACTCCGGCGTCTACACCTGCGTCAATGGGCAGGGTTGCTTCCTCAACGGGACGCAGGTGTCTGCGTCCTTCTCTGCTGGGGTGTGGGCGCCGTGGTGGTGGGGGCTCATGGCGGCGGCTCTGCCGAGCGGAGCCGCGCCTAGGGCGCTCATTCGCTGGGTCTGGGTCCAGAACTCCACCAGCCAGCAGATGGGCGCCTCCGCGGTGCTGGTGGACTACAGGTGGTGGCCCCCCCTGTCGTCCGTCGGCGCGTTCGGCACCTGGGCCCACCCCGCGTATCTGGCGGCGCAGTCCCCTGGCCAGGTTACGCCGCTGAACGCCTCCGGCGTCGTGCAGACGACTGCGGCGTGGCTCGGCGCGGCTGGCGCCTTATTGCCAGCGGTGAAGGTGGTGAACTACGCCAGTGCTACGAACCTCACAGGGGCGCACTGGGGCGCCAAGTACGTCTGGGCGACACAGCTGTCCGCCTACCAGCCGGTTGCGGTGGTGCCCACGACGTGGACGCTCGCGGGGTGGTACTGGGTGGCGCCATCTGCGCCTACCGCGGGGAACCCAATGACTGTCTCGCTGTCGGCTGGGCAGTCCGCCACGCTGTACGCTCTGGCCTCCGCCCCGGGCACGTACACCATTTCGGTATCTGGGCCAGCTATTACGGACAGGAGCGGCAATCCCATAGGTAGCATAGCGGCTGGCTCCTATATACAAGTGGCTCAAGGCTACGACGTGCTGTGCTCCGCCTCGGCTTCGAACGCCACCACATCGCTCAGCCTCACATGCAGTGTGCCTCCTGGCGTTTCGCTCGTCAAAATCTACATATCAACACCGCAGGGCTCTGGAACTTCGATTTCTTTCCAAATTCGACTGTCCTGGGCGCCGCCGCCAGCTGGCTCGTCTACACCGCCGCCAACTGGCACGTACTACCTCTACGGGCCGGTTGCGTTCCACCACTTCTACGTGTACAACGGGCTTGTGTACAGCGCGCCAGTCTGGGCCGACTTCGACAGCCCCGTCGGAAGTGGCGTCCAGCAGATGTACCTCCCCAACGGGGGGATTATCTCGGGCCCGGCTGGCTGGGCGTCTGTGATCCAGCTGTCGACGTACGTCTACACAAACCCGCCGCAGGACGTGTTTGCATGCCAGAAGCTTTTGATTGTAAACGCGTTTAGAAAGTCGGCGTTCCGCACTTCGCTTGCTCTGAACGGGACGTGTATATCTACGGCCAGGGAGGCTCTCTACACCGGGGCGCCTATTGCCGGAGGCGCGTCGCTGTACGCTCCCGGCCTCCAGATGCACGCGTGGTACGACGGGACTTCTGTGCGCGCAGTCGTCGGAGATCTCCAGCAGGTGCCGAAGGTGTCAGACGATCCGCACAACATTCTCATACACGCGCCGATCGGCACGCAGGTGAGGCTCTGGAAGAGCGACGGGACCTACTTCGTGCCACTGGCGGGGGGCGTAGTCGACGGGGAGACTAGGAGGATATCTCCGTGGTCTGGCACGTGGCTCTCGGCGACGCTCAGATTCCTCTACGCGGACTACGGCGTCTACACGATATATGTCAGGAACTCCTCGACGTGGTTCTACATGTTCACCACACAGCTCGCGGGCACGTCGGA
>NZ_JBMFKV010000121.1:0-6237 GCF_049971835.1 Pyrobaculum sp. | reverse complement strand
GCTAAGGCGCTTGAGGTGGGGATTAACTTCTTCGACACGGCCGCGGTTTACGGCAGGGGGCGTAGCGAGGAGTTTCTGGGGAGGGCTTTGAGGGAGCTGGGGGCGCGGGGGGAGGTGTACATCGCCACGAAGATACATGGAGACTGGCTGAGGCGTGTCGATATACTGACGGCGGTGGAGAACCAGAGGAGGCGGCTGGGGGTGGACGCCATAGATCTCTACCAGATACACTGGCCGGCGTGTTGGCACAACACGCCGATTTGTGAAACTATGAAGACTCTGGAGGAGCTGGTGGACAGGGGCCTCGTCCGCTACATAGGAGTCAGCAACTTCCCCCTGCCACTTCTGGAGTACGCCAGGACCTGCCTCTCCCGCACCGACGTGGTGACTTCTCAGAACCGGTACAACCTAGTGGAGCGCGAGGCCGACAAGGAGCTCCTTCCCTACCTCAGGAGGGAGGGCATCGTGTTGATAGCCTGGAGCCCCCTGGCCAAGGGGGTGCTCACTGGGAAGTACACGCCGGACAGCGTCCCCGCGTTTGAAGACGTGAGGCGCAACGACCCGCTCTTCACGCCGCAGAACCTCCGCGTCGTCTGGCCTGTGGTGGAGGAGGTCAGGCGCGTGGCGAAGATCTATGGGAGGACCCCGGCCCAGGTGGCGCTAAACTGGCTGATTAGGGACCCCTGGGTGTACCCGATCCCCGGCGCCAAGACCCCGGAGCAAGTCGTGGAAAACGCCGGCGCCGTGGGCTGGTCGCTGTCGGACGACGACTGGAGGGCCCTGGACAGGCTGGGGTGGGAGGCGTCGCAGAAGATTGTGTACGTCACCTGGTAGTCCTCGTGTAGGGCTACTCGTCACAGATCCGCGCCGAACCTTCCAGTCACCGTGTAGACAAGACAATGTATTTAAAGGCATAATTAACCTGTATACATGTCACAGGCCTTGAGAGAGTTTCTAATGAAAAAGGCGAAGCTGGAGAAGGTGTTTAAGTGGGGCGTGAGGTGGAGCCTCTGGCCGGTGCACCTGGTCACCTCTTGTTGCGGCGTGGAGGTGGCACACGCCTCGGCCCCCGGCTTCGACGCAGAGAGGTGGGGGGTTCTGCCCTTCCACACAATGCGCCAGTGCAATGTAATTCTTGTAGAGGGGACAATAACCCGTAAGATGGCCAGGGTGCTGAGGCAGGTGTATGAGCAGATGCCCGAGCCTAAGTACGTGCTGGCCATGGGCGCCTGCGCCGTGCGCGGCGGCCTCTTCTGGAACTCCTACCACATCGTACAGGTGGACACCATTGTGCCTGTGGACGTCTACATCGCCGGCTGTCCTCCAACGCCGGAGGCCGTCATCAGGGCCTTTATAATGCTCCACAACAAGATTAAGGGGAAGCCTGGTCCCTACATCGAGCCTGCCAAGGTTGATCTGACGCCGTATCTCCCGCCGCCGCCGAAGCCCCCAGCCAAGCCGGCCCCCCAGCCACAGCAACAGCAACAACAGCAAGCCCAGGCCGCGGCGTAGTATGTCGGCGCGGGCGCCGCCTAAGTGTCCGCCTCCGGGCGACCACGCGTTGCTCCCAAGGGTGAAGGAGGCGCTGGGGCCCAGCTTGCTGTCTCACGGCGTGACGCCGGAGGGGCACCTCTGCGTAGTGGTGCCGCCGGACAAGATTAGGGAGGTGGCCCAGGCGGTGAAGAACATGGGGTTTGACCACGTCCTCTCGCTGAGCGCGGTGGACTACATAGCGGAGAAGAAGTTCCTGCTGGTTTACGTATTCGCCTCCTACCTATCGCCCGAGTTGAAGAATCAGCTTCTACACGTGAGGGCGGAGATCCCGCGGGACAGCCCGAAGGTCGCCTCCATAGCCGACATATACCCCTCCGCGGACTACGAGGAGAGGGAGTGCCACGAGATGTTCGGCATATGGTTCGAAGGCAACCCACACATGGGCAAGCGCTTCCTCCTAGACCCCGACTGCTGTATAGACGAGAAGACGGGCAAGCCCCTCTACCCGTTGCGCAAAGACTTCAAAGTTCCCGACTGGGGCTTAATGGGATAGGTGCCGGACAAGCGATAGAAACACCGTAGCCACCGAGATATAGGCCAGGAGGGCGGTGAGGGCGGAGACCCCCGCCGCGACGCCCGGCGCGCTCCTCAACACGTAGCTGGCCACCGCGTTGCTGAGAGACTGGCCCAGCACCCTCGCCTCGGCGACCAGCGCCGAGGCCGTGCCGCGCCTCGAGGGAGGCACGGAGGAGAGGATGATCGTGGTGTTGGGCACTATGAAGAAGGCGAAGCCGGCCCCCAGAGCCAGCAACAGCCACGGCGCCGCCGTTGGCGAGGGCTCGGCGGAGAGGAGGTAGAGCGCCGCGGCCAGAACCCCGGCCCCCAGAGCCGCCACGGCGCTCGGCGACACGCGGTCGCTGACTCTGCCGGCCACCGGGGCGAGGAGAGCCATTGCCAGTGCCTGTAGCGACAGCATAAATCCGGCGTCTCTAGGCGCCATTTTGTACACCTCCTGGAAGAGGAGGCTTAGGGACGGCGACAGCGCCGCGGTGGAGAGGTAGTTGAGAAAAGCCGCCGCCACAGACGCCGAGAACACCACACTCCGGAACAGCCCCACCTCCAAAACCGGGGCCTCTCGGCGCGACTCCAGCAGAAAGGCCGCCGCCAGCCCCGCCGCGCCCAGGGCCGCCGCAGTCCACAGACCAGCGTCGACGCCTAGCACCACCAGCGCTATGGAGCCCCCCAGCACGACGGAGCCAGCCACGTCGAAGCCCCCAGCGGCGCGGCCAGCCGCCGCCACGCGGCCCACAAGCGCGTAGGACAGCAAGATCAGGAACGCCGCTGGGGCGAAGATAAGCCTCCAGCTGAACTGCGCCAGGAGGCCCCCCACGGCGGGCCCCGCCAGCAGGCCTAGGTATACAGAAGCCGAGTTGAGGCCCACCGCCGTCGCCCTCCTCTCGGGCGGCACTATGTGGAACAGGAGGGCGTTGTTGCTGCCGAAGACCGCGGCGAGGCCCATCCCCGCCACGAGGAGAGATCCGTACAGCGCCTCAAGACCCGGCGAGAGGGCCGCCGACGCCAGCCCCGCCCCAGCCACGGCGAGCCCGGCTCTAAACATCCTGCCGTAGCCAGCCACGTCTGCCAGGCGTCCAAAAGGCAGTACAAACACCGCGACGGCCAAGGTCAGCGCGACGAGGAGAGAAACAGTCGCCGTAGAAGGCACCCCGAAACTCGAGGCCAGCGCCGGCAGGGTCACCCCCAGCGCGCTGGCGATAAACGGAGTCACAAAAGAACTCGCCAGAATAGAGGCCAAGGCCCTATCCATATGCGAAAGCATTTAGGTGATTATAAACGAGCCCCCGCAACCCCATACGCCGCCTCTGGTGTCGCAGTGGCACCGCAGAGGCGATGAAATCCGCAAAGTAAAACCGAGGGATCGCCGATGCCCCCCTTACCGTTGCGGGGAAGGGAGGCTCTGTGTATGGTGCCGGCGGTAGGCGGCCCACCTGCGGCAAACCTTTACGGTTATGCCGCCGAATGGGCAGACCTCGGCATGGCTATATAGAGGGTTTCTCTGTCAAAAGTGCTCCAGCAGGTTGTTCTATGCCCTCCGTATGAGTGCCGTGCCTTTTCGGCATCGGTAGTTGCCTACTCGGCGAGTCCGCTTGCGTTCGAAAGGCCTTATCAGAGGCGGAATGAGAAGAGGGATTGCCGACTTAGGAGGTGTAGAGAATTAGCAGAAAAACTTATAGCAACTCTCTGCATCTCAGCGTGATGAAGGATTGGGTAGGCCTGGCTATTTTCTACGCCTTGCTTTCTACATTCGGCATATTTCTACATGACAAGCCGTACCTTCCCCTATTGGTTTTCTACCTCTTTGCCACGGCTGGGGTGTACAACGTTGCGGCCGTAGCCCTAAGACTCCCAGCCACCCCGCCTCTGCACGCGGTTATCACATCTCCCGCCCTTTATAAGTCTAGTTTTGAATACTTTTTTGAACGCGGAAGCTGGGTGCACCCTCCCAGCGAGTTGGAGTTCCTCCTTATGTCAACTCCTATGTTGTTCCTTACGGGGTTTGTGTCGGCGTACCAAACTCTGCAGGTGGTGGGGGCTGTGGGGTTAGGCCCCCGCCTCCTAGCCGCCTATGTTGCCGTGGTGGCCGCTGGCGCGGTTGTGCAGATCTTGTTGGCGGGGTTCTCAATACATCTAATCGCCGGGTTAAACATGGCCGCGGCGTACCTGGGGGCGCTTTACGTCAACGCTCCCAGCCACACGTCCCGGCTGTACGCCGCGCCGATAACCTCGCTTATCGCCAGCGGCGTCGCCATGTGGCTGAAACTCGGCGACTTGGCAACCGCGTTGGTGGCCGTGGCGAAGTACTTCGCCACGGCTATGGCCACTCGCTTAAAAAGGCCATAAAGACGAGAGACACACTTGCAATGTGGGGGTAATCTCTACAGAATTGCCGTAGCTACATGACGTCATTCGGCTCGCTGTGGGTAGATACTACTTGGATCAGCAGTGCTGTTAATAGCATATTACACAAACCGCGCCGCGGCTGAGAGATCCCGCCTCGCGCCGTGGGCACTACCTGAGATCTAGTCGCCAGATTATCTACCTGAACATTTTTACTAAGGCGCCGTCTCTAACTCACATGACTGCACCCGCTTTTACGTATACAGTTCTTCAAGAGGAGGTGCGACAACACAGGCCGTGCCCCAAGCGCGCCGCACGGCAGTCGGCGGCTAAGAAGTCGCCGCGGGGGTTATTTCAAAGCAACCCTTATGTAGTCCTGGCCGAGCTCGACCTGCTCGCCGGGTAGTGAAGTGAGCCAGCTAAGCACCTCGCCCTTCGGGCAACTCGCCACGTGTAGCCCCTCGGGGGCCGCGGGCAGTTGAGGCTCTATCTCCTGGGGGATTATGACGTACACAGTGCCCCGTCTAGCGTCCTCTGCGATCTTCTCCATAACATCCCCGCGCACCCCCATGTAGATTACATATACTACATCCGCCGTCGCGGGGTACCGCTCGATCCGTTTGTACGAGCCGTTCACCGCCGCGTAGACGCCGTAGCACCTCTTTAATAAGTCGGCGAAGGTGGGCTTTCTCGCGCCCCTCCTCAGCTCCTCCACGATTAATCTATACAGCGATTTGTTAAATGGCCCCACCCGCGATGCCTCGGCCTCGTATACAACCCTCGCCGACATCCCGCTCTCCGCAGTGGCGTTTACCTCCAATCTACTAGTCAAGACGAGGCGCCCAGCCGCGCAGGAGACCTCGGTGAAGTTGCCCCGTCCACTAAACGGCGCCGTAAAGCCGCCGAGCTTAATAGTGCCGTAGGCCTTAGTCAACACTCCCGTGTAGTTTCGCCACCGGCACGCCCCCCTCTCCAACTTGGTGACGTTTCTAGTCGCAGCGCCCAACGTGAAGTGTGCTACCCCCTCCTCACTGTAGTGGCACACCCCACCCACGCAAATCCTCGTCACAACAGACCCGTTGAAATAGGCGCTGTAGATCTCCACCCACCCCATCGACAAGGGCAACCTCAGCCTCCCGTAGGTGTAGTTCCCCACAGACCCCTCGCCAACCAGCAACCACCCCTCGATACGCGCCTCAACGCCCTGCACCTCCACACGGATAGCAAAGGTGTAGTTCACCTCGTACTCAGACACGTCAACCGGCCTCGAGGCGCTCACAGCCACTCCGCCGGTGGCGCCGCCTGGCGCCGTCAACGCCGTAGCCGTCGAAGAAGGAGAGGGCGCAGACCCACGTAAGAAAACCAGCGCAAGGACTGCCACCACGGCGATCACAGCAACCACTACGTAAACCCCCCACCTCATGACCAAGGCAGAAACGCGGCTTATATCAATTACGGGAGTTTACCAATACCCCCTAGACCAAACGGGGGTTACGCAAGCCAACGCAGAAATACGCCACTGTCAGCCACCCGGCGACTGGTCGTAACTAACAACATAGAGATAGCCGCCGTCCATGCAAACGCCGAAAGGGCAATCCTCTCCGTTAGATGGCTCTGAATAAGACATCCGCTTCACAGCGATCGCACTAGCCACAGCCGCCAGAAGCGGCATTGTGGAGTATACTCCTCCAGCTAGGCAACTCATAGAGTCTCCTAATACCTCGCCAGATTTAGACACGCTTTCTTAACCACGCACAGCTAAGCCGAGGCGAACCCGCCGCCATAAACCCAGCCCGGCGACGCCTAACCCCGTTTTAAACTCTCCGC
>NZ_JBMFKV010000120.1:0-6264 GCF_049971835.1 Pyrobaculum sp. | reverse complement strand
GTGGGGCGAGCGGCCTTAGGAGGTCTAGCTTTTCGAAAAAGCCCAGCCGGAACCTCCTCTGGAGGAGCCGCGTGGGGAGGAGCGGCGCGAGGTATATAGGCCTCGCCTCGACCAGCCTAAGCCCGGCCCTGGCCAAGGCGGATTTGACGTAGAAATATGAGTAGTAGGTGAAGGGGATCTCGCCGTCGGCGGACTCCCAGACCCCCCTCACAACGCCGTCTCTGGCCGCCGCAATGAGCTTCGAGGGGTTTTGGAAAAGGAGGTACTCATACAGCATATCTACACAGACGGCGTTGTCTATGTCGGCTATGAAGAGGCCGCCTCTCCTCAACGCCCAAGCCGCGGAACGGAAGGCGTCCCCCACGTCGCTTAGGTGGTTGTACACGCTCCCGAGGGCGGTCACGGCGTCGTAGACCCCCCTCCTCATGGGGAGGCGCGCGGCGTCTCCGGCGACTTTCTCGGCGCATCGGCACTGCTTGAGAGACATCTGAGAAATGTCCAGCGAGGTTACGCGGGCCCCCAGCCGCATCATGTAGAGGCTCCAGAAGCCCGTGCCGGAGCCCACGTCGAGTACCGACATGCCCGGCTTGATGTATCTATCCAGCACCTCGCCTATGCGCCGGTAGAGGCGTCTGTAGTACTCCATCTTGAGATAGACGTCGCTGTAGATGTGGGCTATGGAGTCGTAGTACTTGGCTACCGCCCTGCTCACCTAGCCTCTATCCTGAAGTCTACTGACAGCTTCCTTCTGAGTTTCTCCAGCTTCGACACGCCGCGGGAGAGCACAACCCCGAGGTACTCCTCCGGGACTTTTATCAAGATTAGGCCGTCCCGCTCCTCCAGCCTAATCTCGCTGGGGGGCACGTAGCGCTTCAGCGCCGACACCACCATGGAGTAAATCTTGCGGCTCGGCGCCCTCCCCTCCTCAGCCCTCTTAACCGGGACTACGAAGGTCTCCTCGCCAAATACATATATCTCGTACTCCACCTCGTCGGTGAGGAAGTCCTTAACGAGGATCACGGGCCTGGCCAAGTCCTCCTCCCTCATGCCGGCGGGCACCTTCACCACCATAGACAAGGCGTATATCTTCCGCACCTCGCCGTCCCTCATGAAAATCACCGTGTCTATAATCGAGGGGATCATCCCCAGCTCCACCCTCCTAATGAAGCGCTGGATGGCGTCTATAGGCGACGTGGCGTGGACAACCCCCACCATCCCCACACCTGCGAGCCTCAAATCCACATAGAGCTGGAAGTCCGCCGTGTCCCTCATCTCGTCGAATATGGTGTAGTCAGGCCTCGAGAGGAGAAGCAGGTCGTGTATCTCCTCCGAAGTGGCGAGGTTCTTAGAGAGCTGGGTTATAGCCGGGCTGAGCACCATATCCCTAGGCGACTCCACAGTCTTCACAACCCTCCCCTTGCTTAGGTAAAACTCCGCAAGCGCCTGGGCAAAGGTGGTCTTGCCGGCGCCGGGGGCCCCGGCGATGAGGATACCCTCAGCGCTTTTCTCAAGCCTCTCCAAAACCCTCGGGTCAAGCCCGTAGTCCTCAATCCTCTTCCTCACCACGGGCCTGGTGGCGGTGATCTCAAGCCTCTCGGAAACCGGCGGGAAGACTATGACGATTCTATACTCCTTGTGCTGTATTATCAAGGAGTGGGGCCTCCTAATCTCTATCTTCGTGCGGGGCCCCAGCCGCGACGCCTCCGATATGAGCTCCCTCACCACCGCCTCCAGTTGCTTCCGCGTAAGCGGCTCCTCGGAGAGCTGCACAATACGCCAGCTACCAGGCCTCCCCGCCTTACCAAACGGCGGGAGACCCTCCTTCAAATGCACCGACATTACGTCGGGGCCGAAGAACTTCTCAATAGCCAGCACGTCGCGCGTCCTACCCAGGTACAGCACCTCCACCCCCTCCACCACCGCGGTGTCCCTCGCCAGCTCGTCGCTAGTGACGTAGACGTAGCCATTCTCCTTAGCTAGGCGCCTGGCGTAGGCGTCGAGCTCCCCCGGCTCCAGCCGCCTGCCCGCGGGAACCACCTCGATTTTCACAAAGTCGCCCAGGCCCAGCTTATCCACCACGTCGTAGAGATCCCTCAGCTCCTCCATCCCCACCACGCCGACGCCGTCTCCGGACCTGGCCAGCTGGGAGAAGTACTCCACCAGCTCCGAGAGGATGAAGACGGTGCCTCTCACCTTGCCGGCCACCACGGCCTCCTTCAGCGTCCCGTCAAGCACCACCGAGCTGTCAGCCACGTACTTATCCACCGTCCGGACCATTCAATATGTATAAATTTTTTAGCAAAGCACAACCTATAAACAAGTGGGCGGAGGCGCCACGTGGATTACCTACTCACCACGGTGCCCGGGCTGGAGGATTTCGTCATAGAGGAGCTCGCAGAGAGGTTCGGCGCGCAGAGGGCGAGGGGCCTCTACATGACGGGGAGGGTGGTGGCCCAGGTGGAGGCGGCCCCCCCGGAGCTGTTCCGTCTGAGGACTGTGGAGCGCTTCGGCGTCTTCCTGGGGGACGGCCGTGCCGACACTTTGGGGGAGGTGGTGGAGCTCGCCGTCGGCCAGCTCCCCAAGGCGCTTAGATACCTCACGGGCAACACCACTGTGGGGGTGAGGTGCGAGCGGGTGGGGGAGCACGGCTTCACCTCGCGGGACGTGGAGCGGGAGGTCGGCAGGTGGCTCAAGGACAGGGGCTTCACCATAAGCCTGGTGGACCCCGACGTCGAGATAAACGTCGACGTGGTGGAGCACTACGTCTCCGTCTGGGTCACGGTGGCAAAGAGGAGTCTAAAGGACAGGCCCTGGCGCGTGTATCAGCACTACGCGAGCCTAAACCCCATAATTGCAAACGCCATGGCGAGGCTAGCCAAGCCGCAACCCGGCGAGACCATCTGCGACTTGACCTGCGGAGGCGGGACGGTGGTGGCAGAGGCCGCTGAGCTCTACCCACACGCCCGGTACTTGTGTATAGACATCTCCCTTAGACACGTCAAAGGCGCCGTGGCAAACACAGCCCACCTCCCCCAGGTGGACCACATCTGGTTCGACTCCACCAAGGTATATAGAGCCGCGAGGCCCATCTGCGACAAATACATATTCAACCCCCCGTACGGCTTCAGAATACCTGGAAAAATCGGCAAGCTCTACCGCCTACTGGGGAGGGCCATGAGGAGGCTCGCCAGGGGGTGCGCCACCTATGTCGTCATCACCCCGAGGTACAGAACATTCCTCAGCCAGGTGGGGGGAGAGCTCCTCCTCAAGAGAGTAATCTACCAGGGGGGCCTCTACAGCCACATCATAATGGGTAGAATATGCCGGTGACGGCAAGGAATAGGAAGGAGGAGAGGGGGACCAGCACGTTGTCGTCAACCGGCGGAAACTCGAACCTCTCCACGGCGCTGGCCAGGAGCCCTGCCAAGGCGCCGGGTAGCCCGAGGTAGTGCCAGCCGATCGGCACAGAGACCGCGGCCATCGCCACGTTCCCCACCCAGTGCTTAGTCCGCCTCTTAAACAGGAGGTTCCTTACTATGCCGGTGGCCGAGTCGCCCACGGCCATGAAGAGAGCCGGCACCACGCCGAGCCTCCAGTCGCCCAACACACCCCAGCTCAGAGCCACCACGAGGCCCCACATAACGGCGAAAGACACCTCGTACATGTTGTCGGGATCTTGAAACCACCAGAAGAGCCTCCCCAACCTGTGGGGCACGTAGAGAAAGACGGCGATTGCAAGCGCCGACAGCGTGGGCACCACCCAGCTGGAGAACGCCGGCACTAAAACAGCCACAACCCCGCCGGCCAGCACGTGTATAATCTTCCTGTTGAAATACACAGCCCGCATATGCCCCAGCCTCGACAGCGGCTTGTAGGTAAGCCTAGTCAACACCAGCGTGACAAACATAACCCACGCCCCCAGCGCCGCGGCTAGCTCTAAATCAGACACGGCGGAAAAACGCTATATGAACTCCACCCCCTCCGTCTTCGTCAGCGTCACCCGGTAGAGGAAGTCCATCTGCCTCAGAGCCGCGGCGTAGTCAAACTCGTTGAGGGCCGCGATTGCGTCTATGGGCACAACCACGTCGTAAAGCCTAAGCCTCGCGCTGGCCACCGTGTGGAGCACGCAGATGTTAGCCACGGTGCCGGTCACCACGAGGTGCTGCACGCCGTACATGCGGAGCACGTGGTCAAGCGGCGTGCCGAAAAAGGCGTCGTACCTCATCTTCTCAACCACGACGTCCCCCTCCTTCGGCTTGAGCTCATCCACAATCTGCCACCCCCAGCTCCCCTTAACCACGTGCTCACCCCAGATGGGGAACTCCACGGGGTCGTCTCTGTAGTGCGTATCCTGCGTATACACCACCCTCACCCCGCTCCGCCTAGCCTTCTCCAAAAGCGCCGCGATGCGCGGAATTATGTCCCGAGCCGCAGGCGCAAACAGCCTCCCATTGGGGTGGGCAAAGTCGTTCTGCATATCCACCACAACAACCGCAGTCCTCCTCGCCGGAAGAGACACCTTATCCACCAGAGCGATCTTCGGCACCTTTACACTCTCCGGCAACATAAAGAACTGTTAACTTCCAAATATTAGCTTTATGCCCAGGAGAGTCGGCGGCGGATTCCCTCCCCATTCCGGGGGGACATATCCGCCGGCTTCACGGAAAGTCAGCGGGGGATTCCCTCCCCATTCCGGGGGGACACGTCCCCCGGCCTCACTAGTTAAAAAGCAAGTTCTTGTATAAAAGCTTTGTGATTGTTTTCATTGACGAGAGCGGCTTGAAGGACGTCTGCAACTGTGTTGTCCTCGGCGCCGTGGCATTTGCGTCAAGCAGAGGCGCCACGTATCTAGAGCTGGGTAGACACCTAGTCGACAATATCAAAAGGATGTTGAGAATCGGCGGCGAGTTGAAGTGGCGCGCCGTAAAGAGGAGGGGGAATCCAGAGGCCGTAATAGCCCTGATAGAGAAAGCCGCCGAGTTGCGGTACACCGCGTTTCACTACAAAAACCCCGAGGGATTTCTACGAGAGCTGGAGGAGCTGGCCAGAGACGCCGCGCTGGCTGTGTTGGACAACCAGTTGCTCCACGGCGACTTGAGGCCGGGGTTTAGGTACGTCGAGAGAGACTCGAGACGCACCCCCGGCATACAGCTCGCCGACGTGGTGGCCGGCTACTACAGAGAGAGGCTGTGTGGGGGTAGGCGGGTGGTGTTATAAACACCTACGTACCGTCTCCACATGAAGGAGGTTATCTACACAGAGGCGGCGCCCAAGCCCATCGGCCCCTACTCCCAGGCGGTTAAGGTGGGGAAGATGCTTTTCGTCGCTGGGCAGATCCCCGTCGACCCGAAAACCGGCGAGGTGGTCAAGGGCGGCATAAAGGAGCAGACGAGGCAGGTGTTGGAGAATATAAAGGCCGTGCTGGAGGCCGCGGGCTACACCCTAGGCGACGTGGCCATGGCCTTCGTATTCCTCTCAGATCTAAACAACTTCGCCGCCTTCAACGAAGTCTACGCCCAGTACTTCCCCGAGAAGCCCCCCGCCCGCGTCACCGTGCAGGCCGCGAGGCTCCCCAGAGACGTTTTAATAGAGATAGCCGTAATAGCCGCGAGGGAGTGAGGAGGACTCGCAGCGCCGACCCGTGACGACGAACCGGGTGCCGACCCTCTTCATCCTCGGAGGCGGCCCCCAGGCGTTGAGACGCGCCAAGGAGTGCGGCGCGGTCCACATAGACCGCTACGCCGAGGTCAAGCCCGAGGAGGTAGACGGCGGAGTCCAGGCACACGTCGAGGACCCCGGCCTCGCCCTCCTCCTGCTAGACGCCGCCGAGAAGATATACATCTACCCAGACTTCGCCCAGCTACTCCCCAGCCTCCCCCGGGACAAGGTGGTCGTAGTGGCGCCGGAGGGCCACCCCCTCTGCGCCGAGTATAGATGCGGAGAGCCCTGTTCATAGCCACCACCTCCCTCACAAAGACAGGCGTCGAGGCCTGCGTAGACTTCATAGAGGCGGCGGCGCCGAGGCTCGGCGAGTTCTGGCTACCACTCCCCAGGGAGCTATGCGCCGGCCGCCCAGTAGACCTGGGCCCCCTCGAGAAGTACCTAGAGCCCCTCCTCGCCCTCTACTACGAGGTAAAGGCACACTGGCGTTGCTACGGCTCAGCCGAAGACCTCCGGCTGAGGGAGATGGCAACGGCAAAGCTAGCCGCCCTCGTCATAAAGGCCAGGGTATACGGAAAAGTCGACCTAAGGGAGTGGGACGCC
>NZ_JBMFKV010000119.1:0-6269 GCF_049971835.1 Pyrobaculum sp. | reverse complement strand
CGGGGCGTCTACCCACATTTTTAATGTTTTGTTTTTGATTTCCTTTCCGTTGACTTCCCATTTGTCAAACTCAACTATGGCGAGGGGGCCGGGGGGAGGGGCTTCCCTTGTGCTGTCTTTTTCTATCAACTGGCCTTCTCTCAGCCACGTGGTGGAGCTTCTGGCGACTTCTCTCCCGTCTAGATACACCGCCGTGGTGACTGGGTATTCCTTTACCCACTGGGCTGTGCACTGGAGGGCCGACTTGATGGTTATCTGAGCTGTCGTGGGGAGTTGCTCGCCTCCGCACTGCCACCCAGCCAGGACGTACCTCACGGAGTCTCGTGTCTGTGTAGCAGGTAGGGCCACGCTGTCGTTCCCCACGGAGAAGACGTCGCCGCTCCCAAGCGCTAAAACCTTGCCCTCGCCTACCCACAGAGATATGTCTCTATATATGCCTAGGCCGTCGTTTATAGTGATCTTGAATTCTTTTGTCCACTTAATTATACATCTCGCTGGCCCGCTGACCTCGATTACGGCGGATGTGCCCCGCCTGCTCCACCTGCATCCCTCAACGTCAGCTAGCTTAAGTCTCGTGTCTGGCGTAGCTTCGTAGGTCAGTGGTATGTCGCTTGTGAAAGTGGCTCCCATGGGGGTCCAGAAGGTGCCGCCGAAGCGTCCCTGGGGATCTTCCACAACGACTCTATACTCTTCTCTATATTGGGCAACGCAGTCCACGGGCCCGATCACAGTGATGGCGCCTGCAGAGGGGCAACCGGCGCCCGACCAACCTGTGAAGACCTTCCTCGTGTCGCCGGAGGCGATCTCCCGCTGTATGGGGAGGTTTAGCGTGATCCCCGCATCGAACCAGCCCTCTACCCTCGCGCCTGGGGCGTCCACCTTGACGTAGTACTGCACCTTGTAGAGGGCAACCAGCTCGGTGTTTGTCCTCAGGATCAGCGTCCGCGGGTTCTCCGCCGAGCCGTCGCTCCACTTGTCGAAGACGTAGCGGAGGTTGCCCAGCACCTTCTCCCTCTCCGCCTCCACCTCCACCTGGCCTCCGGGTAGGGAGATCTCGTTTACTTCGCGCCCGTTGATGGTAATGCGGACTGGCGGCGCCCCGCCTCGGTTGTCGGCGGCTTTTACTGTTAGCTTGGCGTATACGCGGAGTGGGATCTCTACCTTGGCTGTGGTCTGTGCGCAGTTTATCGACAGGGTGAGGTGGCCAACCCCGGCCTCTCTGGGGGCTATCTTTAGGCTTAGGTCGAGGTAGCCGCCGGGCGCCACTGTGCCTCCTGTCGTGCTTATGTCGACGTCGGCCGGGGGGGAGGCGGTGTATGTAACGCCGGCGACGCGGCATGTGTCGCCCAGGTTCTTGAGTCTGGCTTTAACCTCCACGGCTTCCCCAACCCTCGCCATTATCTCCGGGGGCGACTCTGCCACGAACTTGGGCTGTGGGTATATTACGTCTACCAGGAGGGACTGGGCGTCTTGCAGTATCACGCCGTACACCGCGACGGTTATGTTGAGCTTCTGCCCCGTGGCGTTGGCGGTGAATCTGAGGGCCGCCTCCCCCTCTCTCCTCGCCAGGGCCGTCACCCGGGTCTCGGCGGCTTTGACGCCGTCTAGGTAGAGGACGGCTGTGTATGTGTAGTCTATTTCACCGTTGTTCTTAACCTTGACCCTCACCTCGTATTTCTGGCCTTGTTTTAACTGCGTCGCGGCCCTCCCCCCTTCGAAAACGGTGATGGAGGATATCTTGGCGGGCGGGGCGTGTCTCTCTGTGAAGGTAGTGGCCCCCCACTCGTTGCCGACCCGCGCCACGATTTTGTACTTCTTACCCTCCACCACGGGCTCTGTGACGCCAAACTCGGGGATGACTAACGTGTAGTACATACCGCCCTGCATAGACCCGCCGCAGACGTTGAGGGTGGCGCTTCTCGACGCCACAGCGGCACCGGTATCGACATCTACAATCTCTATAGAGAGGGGACACGGCGAATATGCGTTGCGTATCTGGACAACGACCCACAGCTTCTCGCCGAGGTACACCTCGTGTCTAACCCCCGCGAGGTCGGGCGTTATGAAGACGGGGAGAGACCCCTCCTCAGCCGCCCTCCCCACGTCCCACATGTAATACGCCTCCCCTCCGAGGAAGGGCTTGGCATACGCTATAAAGACGAGTAGTAGAAGGAGGGTGACAACCCATCTGCCCATGTGTCGAGTTGTAAATGTTATTAAAAGAGTTTCTGCGGCTCCTGCGGACGTCACCTGTATGTCTACTCCTCTACTATTTCCAGGGCGTATATCCCGCTTTTTTCTATGCCGAGCCTCTTGGCGATGCACGACTTGGCGGGGTCGATTACTGCTATCATGCCGCGCCACCTGGGGGCGAACTCCTCGGAGCCGCAGTTGGGGCACTGCTTCGCGTCCTCCGGCACCACTAGCTTGCACCGCCTGCACGCCTTGTAGCCGCTTAGCGTCTTCCTCTTGGCGCTCATGTCTTCTTAGCCGCCGGCTTTTTCTCCCTTAGCCACTCCAGCTTGCCCATGCCGGGCATCCTCATGGTGAGGGTTACTCTGAGGAGGAGGTCTGTGCCCTCTCTGGGGGTGGTGAAGCTGACGCCGGTGATGCGGGCCCTCACCACGTCGCCGGCCGACACCTTGCGTTTTGTCCTCTCGCCGATGTAGCTCTTGGTGCTTGCGTCGAAGAATATGTTGGGCTCGTCCATGACGTGTATCTTGTTTATAAAGCCGAGGATTGGCCCGATCCTGACTAGCATGCCCATCTCCCTGACGTTCTCCACGACGCCCTCCACCACCTCGCCGTCGAGAGGCATATACGTCAGCATTGTGAAGACAGCCTTGTGGTAGGTCCCGCCGTCGCCGAAGACTATCTTCCCCTCGCGCCCCACCTCGGCCTTCAACACCGCTACGACGTACCCAACCTCTCTCAACACCCTCCCTTCGTAGCGGCTTTTCAACTGCTGTAGGGCGATGTCCTCCAGCGGCTTTCCAAACTCCGTGGGGGGGATCCGCACGTAGTCCTCCGCCTCGATTAATCTAAACGGCACGCTGTGCAGTATCCCGTTATTTATATACTTTCGCCCACCGCCCCAGCAAGCGGCTTCTCAATATATGGCGAGTTGCCCCTTGTGGAACTTGGCCACGGGCACCCCCTCGCGCCTGGCGCGCTCGGCCAGGGCGGAGTCCCCCGTCACCAAGACGGCGCCTATCTCCCTCGCCAGCTCCACCACGGCGACGTCGGCCGGGCCCCGCCTCTCCACTATCCTCGGCTTTAGGAGGGGGAGCAACTGCGCGGCGGCCCTCGCCTTTCTACTCCTTGCGGAGAGGGTGCGGAGCTCCTCCACCACAGCCGTCGGGATGTGTATCTCGTGTTCTAACAAGACCCCTATGTCTACCCTGCGCTCTACTATGTAAATGAGGGCCGAGGTGTCTAGCACCAGCTTCACAGAGCGGCGATGTCCATGCCGAGCTTCTCGGCGGCGCGGGCGAAGGCGGGCTCTCTGGCGGCGGCGACGAGCTGGAGGCGCCTCCTCTCGGCGATCTCCAGCAGGGTGGACAGGAGCGCCTCGGCCTTGTCGCTGGGGACTGCTAGGTCGGCGTCGTCTATGAAGACCGCGGAGCCTTCGTTGGCTAGGAGCATCTGGAGGAGGACTGGGAGGACGGCTTTGGTGTAGCTACCGGCGTTGTAGGCGTTGGTCCACAGCCCGCTCTTCTTCACGTACAGCGCCACTCTGCCGCTTTTCACTAGGCCGACGCGGACGTCCTCCACCTCCGCGGCGGGTAGGTAGGCGTAGAGGGCCTCTCTAACCGGCTCGTAGGAGGGGAGGGTTAGGACCCGGGAGAGGTGGTGGGGGGTGAACTGCCCCTCCGGCCCCACGCTGGTCTGCGGCATGAGGTCTACGTGGGTTTCGTAGGTGTATTTCCACGCGGCGAGCCTCCTCCCGCTGATGAAGTAAAACTTGTCTTTCAGTCCTATCCTCAGCTCCATGAGGGCTCTCTCGGCGGCTCTGAGCTCCTCGCTCTCCACCGCGGCGCAGGTTATGAGGACGTCTTCGTTCATCACCGCGTAGGGCGCGGCGCAGAGCTCCGCCTCCACGGGGTGCGTCAAGACGCCGCGCTCCCCCCTCTTCGCCATTCTCGCCAGCAACCTCCCCCCGGCCCCGACCCACTGCTCCACGTAGTTCGTCGCAGTGGCGTATCTGTAGCCGTAGTTGACCTCGCCGGCCTCCACCTCCGCTGTGAACTCCACGGCGAAGGGCTTGTCGAGATCGCCCCCGTGGTGCAGATCCTCGGGCTCGTGGACAATTAGGAGGGGGCCCTCAAGCGCCAGCCACTGCTCGCCCCGGCTCTGGACGAGGAGGGCGAGGGCTTCTATGTACGTGGTCTTTCCCGAATTTGGGGGGCCGTAGATGAGGGCGCGGCGCCCCAGCTCCACGCAACCCCTTTTCACCCCTCTGAAGTGGTCTAGACATATCCTCCTTATCATAGGGCCCTCCGCAGGTCGCGGGTTAGCTGTATAAGAGCGAGGTCCAGGTCGTCGGTTGCGGGCACGTCAGTGTCTTTGGGGATTATGTGGAGGTGTATGTGGCTTTCCAGCCCCGCCCCGGCGGCGCGGCCCACGTTTATCCCAATTATGAAGTCCCTGGCGCCGGCGATCCTGGCCAGGGCCTGCGTGAGCCTCCCGGCGAGGGCCACCATCTCGGTCCACTCTTCGGCGGTCATCTCCTCAAACTGGGAGATGTGTCTGTAGGGGGCGATCATTACGTGTCCCCAGGTGTAGGGGTATTTGTTGAGTATGGCGAATACGTGCCTCCCTCTGTGGGGGACTAGGTTTTCGTCGTCTCTGTGGGGCTCGCCGGCCGCTCTGCAGAGGAAGCACCCCTCCTTCCCGATGTTTTTTATGTATCTGTAGCGCCACGGGGCGTAGACAACTCTGTAGTCCACGTCGGTTGGAAAACCCCAGTTAATAAACTAGGCCCTCGCCGCGTTTACCCTCCTCACGAGGATTTTGCCGGAGACGGCGTGGTAGACTGCCTCCACGCCCTCCATGTTGCGTACTAGCTTGATCTTGTCTATCCACGGCATGTCTATCCCAAGCCCCTCCAGCACCTTGTCTAGGTCTGTGGGCTCCTCGCCTATTCTCGAGGCGACGAGCTTTGCAATTACCCGGATGTCCACGCAACTCCGCGCGCTGAGACTTATGTACCCAACGGGTAACATACGGTTTTATAACCCCCAGTCTAGGAGGCCGTGGCTAGCTTCAACACGCCGTGCACCTTGGCGCTGGGGGTCGTGGGCAAGAGGCTCGTCTACTTAGAGGTCGAGAGCGGCAGGAGGGTGGAGGAGTACGTGGGGGTCGACGTCGACTCGGCGGCTCCGGACGTCGGCCGCGACTTCCTCGGGGGCCACGTGGCCCTGGCCTCCTTCTCCACCTCCATCGTGAAGGCGGTGGCGCTCGCCAAGCCCGCATATGTGCTTGACCTAGAGGGCCTCAGGCCCCTGGCGAGGAAGGCGGTCACAGTCGCGGGCGTCAGGGCCCGGGAGTTCGGCGCCTGGGAGCAGGTGTGGAATAAGCCGATCCTCCTCTCCAACGCCAGCCCCACCGTGGCGCTGGGGGCCTCCAGGGCCGGGTCGCTTCTCCACATAAACGCCGTGCCCACAGACGTGGAGCTGGTGGGCAAGGCCTGGGCCACCGCCAGGGTACTGCAGAGGGGTGGGGAGCTCTCCATGAACTGCACCTGCCGGCTGGGGCTCATGCCACTGGAGATCTTCGTGAGGAGGGGGAACCGGTACGTGGTTGCCAAGTTCTACCTCAACGCCACGTCCCCCCGGAGCCGGCGGGCCTTTTTCATCCTGGGCGAGGGCGGCAACGTGCTCCAGAGGAGAGATGTAGACGTAGGAGAGGCGGAGGTGGTGGCGTTTGAATATGTAAAACAGCTGTAAACCCACGGCGTGGATTACGCCTATATCTGCCGGCGGCGCCGCGCGGCGGGTTGCTGATATCGCCCCCCCTTGTGGGGGCTTCTGCCTTCTGGTGCTTGGCGGTTGCCGGCGGCTGTGCGGCGTGTCTGTTGTCATGTATTTATAACATGGTTTTTGTTTTTACGTGGCTGAGTGTGGGATTATTTTGGCGGGTGGCTTCGCCACGAGGCTTAGGCCTCTGAGCTACACCAAGCCGAAGCCGCTGTTTCCCGTACTGGGGAGGCCGGTGATTGACTGGGTGATTGAGCGGGTGGCGGAGGTGGCCGAGCCGGTTGTGTCGGC
>NZ_JBMFKV010000118.1:0-6328 GCF_049971835.1 Pyrobaculum sp. | reverse complement strand
TGGCATCGAGCCCCTCAACCCCCGTCGGAATAGTCTCGTAGTAGAGGTGGTACTCCGACACAGACAGAAACTAAGTGCACTTATATATACTCTTCTATTTAAATCCCAGAAGCCTATTAATTGGTGGAGGCGAAGCTAAGAGAGAGCGTCAGGAACGTGAGCAAGCTACGCGTCTACGCATTAGTCGAGTCCACTATTCCGGAGATGAGCAGAGAAATCGGCGAATTCCTATCAGAGGCCATAGCCAAACCTATCGAGGTTAAGGCCGGTAGCATCAACGTAGCCATGACATTTCTATGGAGCCTAATAAACAGAGTCGCTAGGCACCTCGAAGAGGCGGGGGAACAGGTACTTGACGTAGAATTCACCCGGGGGAAGACTGTTATCATTACTAGAAGCGGATATGCCATAAACATAGTGGTTAGGATGCGGCACAACCAATACGTCTCTGAGATAGAGGGCGTCGTCGAAGTTGAGGAGTCTCCGTTTAAGATTGAGGACTTCTAGGCACGCGTCTGCCGTCGCCAAGCACCCAGTACTCCCCATCGCTTCTCTTTTCGAGTTTAAAAATCGGAACCTCGTGCTTTACCCTCTCCAACGCCTCTCTAGCTATTCTAAATGCGACGTCTCTATTCACCGCAGATACGAAGACGTACACCGTGTGGTCGCCCGGCCTCAACGAACCAGCTACATGGTAAATTCTAGCCTCGAGCACCCCCTCCTGACTCCTAGCCCACTCCTCAATCTCCCTTATTTTGTGACTAGCGTGGGGCTCATAGGCCTCGTACTCCAATAAATTTACGGTGGCGTCGCCCACCCTCCCCTTGACATAACCCACGAAAATCACCACCCCCCCGCCGCCTCTCGACGCCGTCTTTTCAATTATGTCGACAACCTCCCTGTTTAAATCTACAGGTTGGCTAACCACTCCCCCTCCGCCACTCACGGGGGGCATCAACGCCACCTCGTCCCCCTCCCTCAATACATAGAAGTTGTCGAGTGTCCGTCCGTTTACTAAGACCAACAACTCCTCTTTGAAAACCTCAGCTTTTGGATACCTATTAAAAAACCAGTTGATTAACTGACCTAATGTGTAGCCCGGCGGAATGTCTAACTCTTCAGAAATTCTGCCAGTTACATCTCTTAGAGCTGAGAAGTACTTAAGACGAATTTTCACGGCATAGAAGGTGTTAGGCATTTTTAAAAATGCTAACACCAGATCTGGAGCGGCATTGCGTCGAGGTTGTTTTCCAGAATCTATCTCAGGCATATGTTGATAGAAATTCTAATTCGCTTCTTGACGAGATCCATATATATTTATCTAGACAAGACCCGTTGTTATGAAGTTCGACGTGGCTGTAGTAGGGGCTGGACCCGCGGGCCTCGCCGCTGCCTACAAGCTTGCCTCTTCTGGTTTCAAGGTAGTAGTCTTAGAAAGGGGGAGGGAGCCCGGGGCCAAGGAGCTCTACGGCGGCCGCATCTACGCGTACTGGCTTGACAAGTACCTGCCCGAATTCCGCAAAGACGCCCCAGTCGATAGGTGGGTTAGAAAGGAGAGGGTATCTTTCCTAACTGAAGACAAGGCTTTAACAGTGGAACTTGCAATAACTCAAAAGGAAAAGACCAGTTTCGTAGCGCCACTAGTCTCCTTTGTATCTTGGCTATCTAAATTGGCACAGGGCGCCGGCGCAAAAATCGTGACAGAGGTCACCGTAGAAGCCTTGGTAAAAGACGAGAAAGGAAAAATTACTGGGGTACAGTCGGGGTCCGACGTCTTGCAGGCAGAGTATGTAATCGACGCGGAGGGGGTTAACCGTCTACTTCTAGAACGCGCTGGGATAGTGAAGAAGCTAGAGCCGGAGCTGGTTGCCGTCGGCGTAAAAGAGGTGTTGAAATTTGAAAACAAGAAGGTGCTTGAGGAGAGGTTGGGCCTCGACGAAGACGAAGGCATTGCGTGGGCGTTAGCCGGCTATCCCACAGAGTATCTGCCCGGCGGCGGATTCATCTACACGTACAAAGACTCCCTAGCGCTCGGCGTCGTTGTGTATCTAAAGAACTGGGAAAAGCTGAAAACGCCGGCATACGACCTAATTGAGAAGTTTAGGCTACATCCCTACATTGCGTCTCTTGTAAAAGGGGCCACTCTACAGGAGTACGGGGGGCATATGACGCCGGTGGCTGGGATTAACATGTCGCCTCCCCGTTACTACTACGACGGCTTGTTAATTGTAGGCGACGCCGCTGGGTTCCTACTGCACACAGGAGTGTTGATACGCGGAGTCGACTTCGCCATCGCCTCCGGCGTATTAGCCGCCGAGGCAATCAAGGAGGCAAGAAGCCCCTCAGCTGAGGATCTGGCAATTTACGAGAAAAAACTTAGAGAAAGCTTCGTCTTGCAACAACTTGAGAAATTCAGATCGGCGGATCGTCTGCTAAGCGACGAGTCTCTGTTCAGAGATCTAGCTCTGCTATCCACAGAGGCGGCGTACAAATACTTCAACATAGACCACAACCAGAGGACGCTGTTTGAGGCTGTACGTGAGGCGTCGAAGAAAACACGTGTTAACATGTTAAAGACAATGATAAATATGATAAGAATGTTAAGAAGCCTATGAGCTTGAAGTATTTTACAATAGAGGAGCGGCTCAACGCCAACGCCTGGGATGTCGATGTTCACAGACCTCACATAAAGATAAAGGACCCCGATAAGTGTAGAACATGTGAAAAGAAGCCATGTACCTATATGTGCCCAGCGAAGTGCTACGTCCAGCAGGGCGACTATGTAGTGTTAAGCACCGAGGCGTGTGTCGAGTGCGGGACCTGCCGCGTGGTGTGTCCACACGGCGCAATTGAGTGGAACTATCCGCGATCCGGAATGGGGATTTGGTATAGGTTCACCTAGGCTATGAAGATCGTTGTTCTCACAAAGGCGGCTGTTCCCCTCTCCTCGGCGATAAGAATCGATCCAAAGACCGGCACTCTGGTAAGAGAAGGCGTGCCACTCACAGCAAACGTGTGGGATAGAGACGCCGTGGAGTTTGCCCTGAAACTTAGAGATCGATATGGGGGCGAGGTGATAGCCCTATCCATGGCACCGCCTAGCGGTATCCCGGCCTTAGAAAGCTTGATAGGTATGGGCGCCGACCGGGCCATCCTCGCCTCGGACAGGACGTTCGCGGGTGCTGATACCTGGGCCACGGCGCACGTACTCGCCAAGACAATAGAGAAGTTTATTCCAGACTACGATTTAATAGTTGCTGGCGAGGAGACTATAGACAGCACCACGGCGCATATAGGCGCGCAGACGGCGAGCTGGCTGGGGGTGCCATACGTCTATTACGTATATGACGCGGAGATAAAGGGAAGGACACTTGTAGTTCGCCGCTTCTTAGAGGACGAAGGTGTTGACGAGGTTTATGAAGTGGAGATGCCTGCTGTGGTATCTGTGCTAAAGGGTTCACAAGTGCCGAGAGAGATTAGCCTAAGCCGTAAGCTTGACGCCAGGGAACGTATCCAGATAATAAGTAACAAGGAACTAGATCTAGATCCCGAGTGTGTTGGTCTACGAGGTAGCCCCACTGTGGTCGCCGGCATGGCGCCTGCTGTGTATCCGCCACGTAAGAAAATAGTATTGCAAGGCGAGCCGGGCGAGGTCGCGAGAAAACTAGTCGAGGCGTTAAGACAGGAGGGTATATTGTAGCTATGCCCTGCAAGCTTTGGCCTCCGGTAAACAAGGAGGAGTATAAAGGTGTGTGGGTCTACCTTGAACGGGATGGCGACAAGAGGCTGAAGGACGTGGGTTTGGAGTTGCTGGGCAAGGCCAGGGAGTTGGCGCAGAAACTCGGAAACTCCGAGGTCGGCGGCGTGATTGTAGCGGGTAGTGAAGAAATGGCCCGTGAGGCCATCTATCACGGCGCTGATAAAGTCGTAATAATCAACAACCCAGATCTAAAGACATACACGCCTATGGAGTACGCCGAAGCCATCGCCCAAGTTGTGCAGAAGTACAAGCCAGAGATCTTCCTCATAGGAGCCACAAAGCGGGGTAGGGAGCTTGCGGCGTATATTGCAAACACTTTGACAACGGGGATAACGGCAGACTGCACCGCACTGGAGATAGATCCCAAGACCCGCGACTTATTACAAATACGCCCCACATTCGGCGGCACACAGCTAGCCACAATAAGAACGCCCCAACGGCGTCCGCAAATGGCAAGCGTCAGACCCGGCGTGTTTCCAAAACCACAACGTGATACTAGCAGAACTGGAGAAATAATTGTAGAAAGAGTAGAGATACCCACCAGAAAGACGCGTTTAGTATCTATCGAGAAGAGAATAGAGAGAGACATTGCAGATCTACCTCCTGTCGAATCCGCGGACGTTGTATTGGCGGGAGGCAGAGGTCTGGGCTCCGCGGAGGGGTTTAAGCTACTAATAGACCTGGCTAAACTGCTCAACGGAACAGTAGGCGCATCGCTTATGGCGGTGCGCGCCGGCTGGGCTCCACATACTAGGCAGATCGGCCAGACCGGCAAGACAATTCGCCCCAGGCTATACATAGCGGTTGGTATAAGTGGCGCCATACAGCATTTAATGGGCATCACAGAGGCTAAGACAATAGTCGCAATAAATCCAGACCCACATGCCCCAATTATGGAAAACGCCGACTATGCCGTGGTGGGGGACTATAAACAGATCTTACCAGCCTTAATCGAGGAAATAAGAAGGCTGAAAAATCAGCGTTAATACCACTCTTCACGCATCAGCGATCGGGGTCCTCCTCACTAATACATCACAGCTAAACACAGTTATTTATTTCTGCAAGTTGGTAAGTTTTATGAGTGCAAGAGCTTTATTCCCAAAGGGCAAAGAGCCTCGCTACGCCTTTGAGGTCCTAATCAAAATGTTGCCCGAGGCTGTGCTCAGTTTCTCCAGCGATGGCATAACTCTCAAAGCGCTCGACCCCACTAAGACCACGCTCTTCGACTTGAGATTCAACGCCACGGCTTTAGAGGACTACTTCGTCGAGGAGGAAACCAAGGTGGGGCTTATCTTCACCACAATTAAGGACGTAATTAAACGTGTAGGCGCCACGGAGAAACTGGAGCTCTACGTCGACAAGGAGAGAAACCGATTTTCGCTCTACATATACCCCAAAAGAGGCAAAGACGTCGGCTTAATAAGGCGATTCTCCTTCCCCATAGTACAGGTTGTTGAAGAGGAGATACCTGAGCTAGCCGTGTCTTTCGACGCCTCTTTCGAGATAGACTCAGATGTACTAGACGACACCCTGTCCATGGTTGCCGGGGTGTCCGACTGGGTGCAGATAACAGTGGCTCCAGAGAAGGTATCGTTCAGGGGTGTTGGTGAGGGCGGGAAAGCATCCGAAACCGAGTTGGGTTTCGATAGCGAATCTGTGTTCAATATATCTGCCGAGGAACCTGTGTCCGGGAAGTATACCGTAGAGATGCTTAGAGACATCAGTAGCAAAATGAAGAGCATTTCAAAACGCGTAAAAGTGGAAGTCTCAACTGGGAAGCCTATTAGACTGACCTACGAATTTACAACAGGTACATTCATAGCAGTTGTGGCTCCGAGAGTAGATTAGAAATAAAAAGGAAAACCAAACATTATTTACGTGATGTCAGCTGGTATTGCTGATTCGTGAAGAGAGACACCAATTCTGAATTTTATGGGACAAATACTAATGTATAAAATATCATTATGGCTGTTATTACCATAATTGCATTGATTACGATATCAAGTATTTTTCTCCCATTTTCATTTTTAACAATCTCTCCAAGTATTCTTCTCGTACCGTGTGATCCGTGAATAACCCAATTTATAGCAACTATTACCCATATCAAGCCCCATCCTACTTTTTCAAGAGCATATGGTATAATAACTAATGGGTGTGTGGACATCGCCTTGCTGAGTGGTATATAGCCTAGCGCGATCGCCGCTATGATCACGGCTGGCATGCCTATGATCATTATCAAGGCGCTTATGATTATAATGAGGCGCTCAGTACTGCCTCTCATGGCCATGTTTCAGATCCGTAGATTATTAAATATATTCCCAGCGCTGTTCCTACGATAGTACCCACAATTGTAAGCGCCACGAGTAACAAATGTAACGTGGATGTTCTCAACGCTGGCACTGATCGTATTGGATCGCGCCTAGGCCACCCCTTTATAATTCCCAGTTCTATCAACACTATCCTTAGACCATTTATGCCATGGAAGAGTATCGAAAATACAAATAACGCCGCCAATAACTTACCCAGAGGTGTCATGTCCAGTTTTAAAGCCTCTTCCCACGATCCATG
>NZ_JBMFKV010000117.1:0-6336 GCF_049971835.1 Pyrobaculum sp. | reverse complement strand
GTTACATGGTATCTTGATAGGTTATTCCCTATTTTATTAGTAGCTGGTGCTGTAATTTACAAAAGTGGCTACACGACTCTAGGGCAGTTGCTTATGGAGGTGCCTATCGTGGCGTATTACGTACCTGGCCTCGTCTTAGCCGCTGTAAGGCTTTACCTATCTATAAAAAAGACGGAAAATAAAATCCTCTCGGCGCTGTTCGGCGGAGTATTCCTCACATCAGTATTTTGGATAGGTGCGACGTGGCTATTAGGTGAGTTGTATATAAGTGGTTTACTAGACGTCGGAGATCTCGGCGATTTTCTATACGTTGCAATTTCAGTATTAGTGTATCTGTCACTGATGAAGGTCGTGGACATTGTTTACAGTAGGCGGCTGGCCGGCGTGGGCAGAGTAGACGGCGGCTATCTACATGTCGAGAGAAGAGCAGCCTACGGCGGCTTCACCTTTGGGCTCGGGACAAAGTCGTTTGTACTAATCGGCGGAGAGGACCCCGCCGTGCTGGAGATGATTAGGCTACACGAGGAGTACCACGCGAAGAACAGACACCCCATGAAGCTCCAGCTGTACCTCCTGGCCGCGCTCCTCCTCACGGGTATCATGATAAGACACGGCCTATGGAACACGCCGGTCTACCCCACGGCTGTTTTGGCGCTCGCCGTCGGCTTCCTAGTCTTCATAAGGGCGCTGGAGACAGCCGCCGACGCCTACACATGGCGCGTCCTGGGGCCTGAAGCGTATGAGCGCTTCAAGACGTTTCTCAAGCTGAGGTACGGCGTAGAGGAGCCGTGGAGGGCCCCCCTCTGGTCTAGGCTCACCCACACCTCGCGCAGAGACGTCACCCTCACCACAGGCGACCCCATCGGCGCCCACTGGAGGCTTGAATTCCCCCTAGCGGGCGCCCTGGCCTCTCTATCCATAATAACCTGCAAGTACTACCTCTTGCCTCAGGACATTATCTACATCACGCTCCCAGCCGCCTTCGCCGGCTTCCTCGCGTTCTCCACCTCCCTGGCATACGTAGCGAAGCCCTTAATCCGCAGATTGGCAGGCCCCGCCTTCACAGACCGCGGCGTCTTCAACCTCGGCGCCTTGTCCTCAAGCGTCTACACAACCGCCGCCGCTGCCACAGTAGCCCTAGGCCCGTGGTCCCATGCACTGGCCTCCGCGTTTCTAGCCTACGCCATGCGCCACTACCTAAACAGCTGGAGACGCGGAGTAGCCCTCACAGCAACCGTATATCCCGTATACCTGGCGCTAAACACCGCCGTCATGTCGCTACTTCATGAGATAAGCCCACCACAACCCGTGTAACGGAGAAGGCGGGCTGGCAGGGGAGGGGACACTTGGCACACCGCGCCGAGGCGCCCCACTCCCACGCCGCGGGGCCGAGGGCCGTCCCGGCCCACAACCACAACCTCCAGTTGCCTGGAGGCTATTGACATCTGGCCGCAGTGCGGACAGCCGCCGCAGAGAGGCGCATCAGCTGTTTCACTTTTGATTTCAAACCCCGACTCAAAGCGGGCTTGTGCATCTCACTGGCGTTTCAACTATCACATCCCAACAAACGCCGATAGGCAACGACAGCAACCCGCTGTGTACAGCGGCGGGTCCGCCGGGGCGGGGCCTAGAGGCATTTTTTAAATTTAGGCTTAAGCAACTCCGTGTCTCTTGCCGAGGAGGTCAAGAGGGTGTTGATGGAGACCCGGATATACTAGCAGAGGTGCTGGTCTCCAGACCTGAGATAATTTACAAGGCCTTGGCCCAGCTGGCCCCGTGGCAGAACCTGGCTACTAAACAAGAATCTCCACGGGCCGTCTTCAGCCGGCCCTAGGCCGATCTGTGCATCCTCAACGACGGCGGCCGGGGTCGTGATGACGCAATACCTAGCCAAGCCGCGTCTTGGGGCATTCGGAGTATTTTATAAAGGCGAGGCCGGCGTTTAGAACTAGGTACATCAACGGCTGTTCTATCGGCAATCCCATGAAGAAGACCGCGGGCAGTACGAGGAGCCACAACGCGGCCGTCAACACGGCTACTACGACCAAGGCGGTCGCGAAGCCCCGCCTACATCCCCCTATCTTGAATGCTAGACTCCAAGCCGCGTACACCGCCAGCTGTATGAAAAACGACGCGAACACGGCAGTGGGCACGAAGAAGCTCCAAGTCGCGTCGACGGACTCCCTCACCAAGACCGGCTGCCCCAGCCGCTGGGCCTCCTCGAGTATGAGCCTCTCAAGAGCCTGGCGCAACTCGTCCTTCCTCAAGACTATGTCGGCAAATGTCCAGAGGGCCATGAAGACCGCGCTTGCGACCGACCTCACGGCTTTAAAGACAAGAAGTCGACCTGCAGAGTCGCCTTCAGGGGGACGCGCGCCGTCAGGACCAACACGCCGTCCCTCGACCTTCTCAACAACTCGTTGTGGAGCTCGGCGGATTTCTCAGGGGATACGCTGACGTAGGGATCGTCCAAGACGAGCAACTTGACCTTGGGCGCGACCGCCAATGCAGCGGCCAGCTGGGCCAACCTCTTCATCCCCTGCGACATCTTGCCCAACGGCAAGCGCCCAGGCACGCCTGCCAGTTCGAGGGCCTCCTCGGCCGAGTCCTCAGCTCCGTAGAACGACGCGAGCGCCTCCACGTATTCGAAAGCCTTAACCCTATCCGGCAGATCCACGACCTCCGGCAGGAAGAATATATAGTCCCTAGCCCTTGGGACAGGCACGCCGTCTAGGAGCACGGAGCCGCTGAGCGGTTTCAGCAGAGAGGCTATTGTTTTGGCCAAAGTCGTCTTGCCGACGCCGTTAGGCCCGTAGAAGACTATCGACTCGCCCTTAGCCAGCTTAAAGTCCAAGGGCTTTGTCAAGGGCTTGTCATAGCCGACGACTAGGCCTCTAGCCTCCAACATATCTGGCCAACGTGAGAGCCACGGATAATAAAACTATCAGCGAGAACAAAGGCGCGTAGGGCAGGGACGCGAGCCCGACAACAGTCGGCGCGAGGGCGCCCGCGACCACAGCTCCGCGCGGCCGCTTAGGGTTTCCGCGGGGCTCCAAGACCACGTAGCCTTTCTCCAGCCTCAGCTCCACGTCTACGCCCAGGGCGATGTACTGCGCCGTCTCGTGGACGTAGATATACGCAAACGGCGCGAGGAAGACCTCTATAGATATAAGGCAATAGGTCCGACAAGAGGCGAGGAGGAAGCACAGAGCTATCGCCGTCGCTCCCAGCGCCAGATAAGCCCTAAACACGGCGTTTTTTAACATGAGCCTGCTGAGGGCGGAGAGGAACCCAACGACGTTATTGGCCGGAGCTAAGTACATGGCGGATCTCCTCGGAAAGCTTGGGGAGGATAGGAAGAAGGGCCGCCGCGGCGAGGAGCTGAGGGTAATGCGACAGATACCCGGCGACGAAGAGGGCCAGCAACAACGCAACGGCGTCCTCGTTCCTGAAGATATCCGGCTTCAACGACCATATAGACGCCGTCCACAACGCAATAAACGCCGTGTGGGTAAACACGTCGCACTCCTTGAATAGGCACACGGGGAGCGATACGGCTAGGAGCCAGAAAAACGTGACGATCGGCTTCGCCGAGGGGCGGCCCTTGAGGAGATGATATATACGTAGGCGGCTGTCCAAATAAGTGTCTAAAGACGCGCCGAAGATCAAGCCGTAGGACGCCAGGAGGAACAAAGCCAAGGCAGCCAGCTGGACGGGCGTCATGGGAGGAGGCGACGTTGCGGCGAACTGGGATAGACCCCTTATAGAGATATTGGCCGCGCCGCCGACTGTTAAGTAAACCGCCATGAACGCCGCCGCGAGAAGAGCCTTCGCTACGGGATGCAACGTCGACATGCGCAAGGCTCCCCGGCCCATCGTGGTGATAAGCCTAGCCCTCGCCAGCGCCTCGAATACGGCCACGGCGGCAACGCCTACAGGCAGGAGGGGCGCAACGGCGATAAGAGACGCCACGAGGAGCGCGGGCCTCCTACGTAAGGCCGCTAGGAGAGGGGCGACGAGAAGCGTCGGCGATCTCCACGCCGCCGTCAACAAGACGGGCAACGACGCCGAATACGTCACCGCCGCGGTCGCCAAGAGGCCCCTGGCGCTGAAGATAGCCGGCAGAGGCCCGGATATCCTCCTCTCCGCGTAGACGCACAGTATGTATATTAATAGGAAATAGGCTGAACTCTCCATTTGAATAAAGCCAAAAAAGACTTCTGTAGTAATCATAACAAACATTATTAATATTAATAAAATTATAAAATAAATATCCATAAATATATATTTAAGATGGTAGAGGAAAAAGCTGAGCATTTACGGGCTATAGCAGATGCATATATTTTTTACGTAGAGCCACCCCACCTCCAAGCCGCAACTCTGCACCTTGCTACAGAACCACCACTTACAAGCAGCGCAGGAGGCGAGGGAGCCTAGGATCGCTATGGCTACTACAGCGGCTATGATTAACACCACGACGAAGACGCCGTAGTACCTCCTGGGCACGACGAAGGCCGAGGCCACCCCGAGCGCCAACATGGCCGCAATCAGGGCAGGTCCTGGATAGATAGTCTTATAGCCAGCGGACGCAACCACCGTGAAGAACGGATACCAGCTCTGCGCGGCGAACGGAGCCGCCAATACCAACGATATCTCTATCAACAACAGCCCTACAACTACGCCGTATATCACCGATATATAGTTATTTCCAGCGATTCGCATGGCTTGCTAATAACATCGTAGTTATTCTTTACTTCGACTAAAAGCTAAATTTTTGTATCGATAGTCGATACTACGTGCTGTGCTGATACACCACGCCTATGATCACCTCGGCGGTCGAGCATTTTAGCGGCCGGCCTCATCTCGCCTATCATGTTTCAACTATCTCTTGATTTCTGGATAGCATGAAAAGTGATATCCACTTGGCTATATCTCCATCAGGGTTTCAACTATCTTTTGATTTCCGGACGTTCAAGGAGCTGATAAACACATTCATAGCGCAGTGCATGTTTCAACTATCTTTTGATTTCTGGCTTCCTGATCAGTCAACTCATAATGGTAAGGCGTTACCCTCTCCAGGTTTCAACTATCTTTTGATTTCTGGGTGGGGGACGCCATGAGGCTGTGCGCCTCTGCGCCAAGTGTTCCGTTTCAACTATCTTTTGATTTCCGGTCGATGAGAATAAGTCGTGCGATGTATATGAGGTTGAATATGGGTTTCAACTATCTTTTGATTTCCGGTTAAGTATTCAGCCTGTACGCAACGACGCCTCCTCGTAACTCGTTTCAACTATCTTTTGATTTCCGGGCTCCGATACAATGTAAATAGAGGCGAGAGCTATATATACATCTCGTTTCAACTATCTTTTGATTTCCGGCGCCACTAGCGAGGGCGAGGCCTTCGCCCGCGCAATTGTTTCAACTATCTTTTGATTTCCGGCGTATGCCCGCGCCAGGGGGGCGCGGGCTCTGCGGCCATCTTTTGATTTCCGGTGAAGCCGCTGAGAATGACCATAGATGCGCCGCGCTACTACGCGTTTCAACTATCTTTTGATTTCCGGGATGCTTGCAGAAGCCGGGAGTTGTATATTGTTTAAGCAGATCGGTTTCAACTATCTTTTGATTTCCGGTATGAACGTAGATCTCAAAATCAAGACTAGGAAGTACGTGTTTCAACTATCTTTTGATTTCCGGCGACCCTTTTTCTTTTGGTCTTTGGTCTCATAAGAACATAGAAGTTTCAACTATCTTTTGATTTCCGGGGAGCACATTGACGCTCATATAAACAGCAACTGGTACAAGGTGCGTTTCAACTATCTTTTGATTTCCGGGGTACCCGACAACCTCACCGTATCCGCCGCCGGCGGGGTACGGTTTCAACTATCTTTTGATTTCCGGTTAGACGCAGAGAGGGAGGACTTCATGCGGGTGGCGGAGAGGATGTTTCAACTATCTTTTGATTTCCGGAGGACTGTCAAGGGTGTGCTCCGAGAGCACACACTCATAGAAAAAATTCTTTTAATAATAAGGTGAGCTAGCTCACATGCCTTGTAGAGCGCGTAAGCATGTGTGTCTAGATGAAGACGCCCTCCGCGTTCTTGAGGAGACAAAAACGCTTCTAAAACGGCCCGCGTCTTACATAATATCAGACGCGTTAAAGCTGTACAATATGCTTTTGAAGAGGGGGTATCTACACGCCGCGTGGAGCCTAGCCGCCGGCGTCCCAATAGTGGTGAATAACAATGTGGTGAACAACGCCCCGGTGTACAACATCAACGACTTAGAGGTCAATATCTACGCCGCTGATATTGAGATGCTCCGCGGCGTGTTTCAGTC
>NZ_JBMFKV010000116.1:0-6357 GCF_049971835.1 Pyrobaculum sp. | reverse complement strand
GAGGCCAAGCGGGGGCCCCATATCGAGGCGGTAACGGGCAGGGCGATTTGACCCCAGCCGTCTGAGGCGTCCACGAAGACGCATCCCGTGCGGCAGAAGGCGCTTGTGTCCAGCGCCAGTCCCGGCCTCCCGGCGATGAACTGGCCGAACCTCGGCGCCGAACCGTCGCAGGATACGTAGATGATGCCGTCGACTACCCACAAGTACATTACGCCTACGCAGGTGGCGTTTTGACCCGGCGCCAGGGGGTAGCCTCCGTAGTACGCCCAGCCGTACCTAGCCAGTTGTCTACCCGCTGACTCTACGGCGGCGTACGAGTCGTACTGCTTGACCACGTAAGGCCCCACAAGCTTAAAGGCGCAGTCGGAGCATGTGGGCACCTCCGAGGGGCCCTCCCTCACCGGGTAGAGTTGTGTTATTATGGCCACCGCCATTGCCATTAGCCCGGCGAAGATTGTGATGTCTCTAAGCGTTGTCAACCCCCTCATGGACATCTGTACTGCACCACCAGCCATCTCCCCTTCGAGGCTACGTTGACCGGAACGCAACGGGGATCCACCCTGGCGTCGAAAGGCGGGGGGCACCAGAGTCCCGTGTATGGATCGCCAATTCTTACAGGCCTTCTGCCGTAGAGCTCGCATCTATACCCACCGGGATAGACATAAAACTTGGCGACCAGCACGCCGGGTACGCCGACTCCCTGGCGGAACTGCTCGGCATCGGGGCCCACGTACTCCATTAGGTAATACCTCGTGTGATTGTATCTGTCAATCACGGCGTATACATACAGCGACCTAGTGGGTACGTTGTCCCCGGGCTCGGCCGGCGCCTCGATGTACGCGGAGGGGAGGTAGGGCCTCGCCACCAGCGCCGCGAATAGGAACAGGGCCGCCAGCCCTGTGATAAAAACAGATGCCGATATGAAATCCTCCATGGAAAAAGGGAGGAGGGGATGGAAAAACCTTAGAGGTTATTCAGACTGCCGCCTCCTAACGTATACGACGGCGCCAATGACGCCACCTAAGGCGATGAGCAACATTGGTATCAGCCACCCCGTCCCGTTGCCCTCCTCCTTGGCGCTGAGCTGTGACTGGAGTTGCGCCAGCTGAGACTGGAGCTGGCTCACCTGCAAGGCGTGTGTTCTGTTCAGCTCCTCCATCCTCTTCAGGAGTGCGTCCTTTTTAGACAAGATGTCGCTCAGCCTCTTCTTCAGATCTTCAATCTCGTTGTTCTGGGCCTGGATCTTTGCGTTCAGCGCAGTTATCAACTGCTCTCTTTGTTTGAGGAGCTCCTCAAGCTTCGTCTTCTCATCACTCAACGTCTTCACCTTATCTGACAGCTGCTGCAGGAGATTCCCTAGCGCGGTGCTGTTGGCGAGGGCTCTGCCAAGCTCGGCTTTTATCTCGTCAAGCGTCCGGACCAGCCGATCGTACTCCACGTAAAGCGATGTGTTGCCCGGAGGCACCTTAACCACAGTCTTCGTACTTAAGTGGAGGTACCACCCCTCGGGAGCCATTTCGGAGAAGTTGCCCACCGGCGTCGTGAAGTTACCTGTGGCGTTGACAAGGTTCACCAGCCCCACATAGGCCGCTAAGCGAAGGGGAAGCCACTTTAGCCAGAGCCACACACGTCCATCGTGCGAACAGTATATGTTTGACCTCACCAACACGCCGCCCTCTATTGGGGTTATGTTCAGCGGCTCGATAGACACATACCTGCAGACCTGAGATATATATGTCAACGCCGCTTGCGCCTCTCTTTCATCTCCTCTAAACGCTATGCCGTCCTGTATGTAGTACAGCGTGGCCGCGCCGTAATATTCGACAAAGTGTGTAGCGTTTAACGGATAGGCTGTGGCTATGTAGGCATGTGGTGGATGCCAGCTGATAAACTGCGCCAGTGCCAGACCTGTAGCGATTAGAAATACTAACCACCAATTCATGACCGAGAGGGAGTAGGTATGGAAAAAACTTTGTTTGATTTGTCTTAAGAAATTCCCGCAGATACTACGCCCTTTGCTATTTGTACTGCTTTGCCACTGCCGTCGTAAGCAATAATTACATACACGTACTGCGTACCTGGAGTCAGTTGTGCGCTGAATCTACACGTAGCCGACTGCCCTGCCACCAGCTGTAGCTGACTTGGCTGTATGTTTGTTGAGACGCCCGCACTACCCGCCTTTGCACATGAGCCTTGGGTTATAGTCGACAATTGCTGAGAGCCGGCTTGCCCAAATTGGAGGGCGAGGCCTAGTAGTCTGCCGTTTAGCACCTCGACCGTTACATCAAAGCCCCCTCTGTCTGCTGTAACTATTGCGTTAGCCCTCAGGGCCTCAGCCGCAGATTTTCCAATTTGTTGAAATGTCAGCGCCCCTATTACGCCTACAATTATGAAGCCAGCCGCTATCAGCAACGCCTCCACAGTCGTTAACCCTCTGAACTTTTGCCTCCGCATAGGACCACCTCAAAAAGAGGGGGAAAAACTTTAGATCCGCCTAGAGCAGTAGCTGGAGGCCTTGTTGCAGAGCCAGGCCGACGGCCCCGCCTAGCGTCGTGGAGTGGTGTATCCCCAGCGCCGAGAGGAAAATCGCGATGTAGCTCGCGGCTATCAGCGACATAGTTGTGGACACCACGCGCCTTATCTCCTCATATGGGGGCGGGGAGAAGAACGGGTTGTAGCCGGCCTCCAGGCTGGACAGCGCCTTAGCCGCTGTGGACACAGAGTAGGCGAGTATCCCCACAGCCGCGATAAACAACGCAAAATAGGCCGCTGAGAGCTTCACAGTCTTCTTCACAGCGACGTTCTCCATGTCCACCACCGTCTGGATATACTCCACGGCCTTCACAGCGGCGGCGCCGCCGGCCTCCACGATGGCGCGGTACATCGACTTAGCCAGGACAAAGTATTTTGACGGCACGAAGTAGCCGTAGGCGATTTTGGCGGCTACCCTAAACCTCCCAGACAGCCTCGCCACGATCAGGTCGGGGGGCGCCCCCTCCTTGAGCATAGCCGCGGCGGCTCTAAGCATTGGGGGCACCTCCTGTCTTATCCTAAACCACCACAGCTTGTCCTTAGCCTTAAGCCAAACCGTTGCCGCGGCGCCGAAGGCTAAAAACGAGGCCACTGGAGACGCGAGTAGACCTACGACAGTTGCGGCGAGGACCCCCAGGGGCAGGGACCACTCGTAGGTCTTCCACAGCGACAAGTCCCTCGGCGTCGCGGCCACGGCGGCGGCTCCCGTCGAGGCGGTCACTCCGAGAATCAACAACAGCAGATAGGTGGGTTCTATACTCAAGACGCCGATGGCCCACATGAAGAGGAGGAATAGTGGGAGTAGAAACAGCGCGCCCAGCGCGTTGACCAGAGACTCGTATATACGAAGCCTAGCCTCGAGTCTAGATACTGCGACAGATCTGGACGACTCAAGAAAGGAATGTACTAATATAGATCTGTCTACGCCGGCCTCCTCCTGAGCCAAGGCGTATCCAAAGTGTCTAGCCACTTCCAGCCTGTCCTCAAGGAAGAGGGCAGAGGGCGACGGCATTAGAGAAGCCACAAATAGCCTCCTGCTCTCCTCCTCATCTAGCTCAGCTGTGTTAAGCGCCGTGTATTTCAAAGCCTCGTTGCCAGATACGACGCCTAGATAAGTGGCGAAGACAGGCACGGCGGCTAGGTAGAAATCCTCACGGCGCATGGAGAGGGGGAACGCGCCGTGGAAAAACCTTAGATTAAGTTGGAAAGCACCTCCCGTATATGGGCGAGTTTCCCAGCCTTCTCCACAGCTACTGGCAGTTCCCTCACCGCTTGTGTCACCGAGGCGCCGGAGGCCACCCGGCGTATGATATAGTCCACAACCATGTCCATGTGTTTATCTAAATCCACAAGCCTCGCCGCGAGACGCCAGTCCTCATCCTCGAGCCAGATGCCGTGTCTAGCCAACTTAAGCACGGCCTTCCACAGCCTCGCCTCCCTAACGCCAAGTTCCTTCGCCAACTCGCAGAGCCACCGCGCGGTGTGCACGGTAAAGCCCTTTCTCACGGCGTCTTTCTCCACTTTGCACATCACCTCGCCAGGAGGAGCAAGGCTAGTCTAACCATGGGGTCGTCGCTCCTGCTCCTCAGGGCCTCGATTAACACCTCCCGCGGAAGGCAGTGAATAATCCTGGCGGCCAGCTCCTCGGGCATCTCGGCCAAGGCCGTAGCAAGGTGAGTTGCCCAAGTCTGCTGGCTCACTTGTTGCGTTGAGTTGTTAGAAACCTCCACGCCGTTTCGCAGAGCCGAGTCGCCCCCCGTCTGTATAAGCTCCGCCAAGTTCCGCCTCTTAATCATAACCCGGCGTACAGCCTGGGCGGAAAAATATTAGACATAGCCGAACCTCGCCGCCTCTTCCTCAAGCGTGGATTTGAAATCCAGCCTGTCCAGCCACAGCATCTCCACGATGGCAGACCTAGCCGACGCGGGGTCCTCCACCTCGCTAGCCTTGACTAAGGCTTCTATCCTCAGCGCGAGCTCCTTTTTCAAATCTATGCCGTACATTTCCTCCACATACGAGGCTATGCGCGGCATCAGCTCCGCGGGGTCAGCCACCTCCACCTCCCGACCCTTTACAACTACAGCCTTCACCTCCTTTACATACCTAACGCCGCCCACCGCAGACAGCTGGATTACAAGCGTGCCGTCTAGCCCCTCAGGCGGCGCCTCGGCCTCGGTAATGCGTAACAGAACGTCTTTCACAGTTTCCGCGTGCATCGTGGTGAGGGCGCCGTGGCCCGTAAGCTTATAGTTTACCAACGTGCGCAGTTCCTGCGGCGTCCTGGCCTCGGCGAGCGCCACCACGGTATGCATCGTGCCGTAGCGCAAGGCCTGGTCGAGGGCGGCCCACAGCTTGTCTTCAGACGGCACAGAGATGTGAAGCAACTGGCCGTCGAGGGGGGCCCAGATCTCCCTAGCCCCCCTCTCCACCACCACTACCTGGAACCAAGGCGGGATTAGGTACAGAAGCTGGTTCAGCTGTGTCGTCTTTCCAGACCCCATGCCGCCCGAGAAAAAGACACTTCCCTTCATCTCTAGGACAAGAGAGGCCAAAGCCAGAACCTCAAGCCCCTCAGGCCTGTGCGCCGGGCCCCGGGCGGCATGCTCTTCAGCAACCTTTGGCTTCGTCGTGTAGGGCTTCAGCAGAGATTTAGAGGGCTTCGGGACTGCAGACATCTTCCTTATGTTCACGTTGTACTCCAGCAGATCTGCGGCTATCCTCGCCTTGTTCACCGGATCCTCCCTCGTGAGCATGGGACGGTCCATGGTGAGGGAGGAGAGCAACTGCTTCACCACGACGTACATAAGGGGCTCCGGGATAACTATGTTGGTGGGCATCCTCACCTCGTTACGCACAGCCACCACCCTCCGGTATCGCCCAAGCTCCACCATCTGGAACTTGATATACTCCAACTGCTCCCTCAGCGACTTGGGCACGTAGGTATACTTAGCCGCCGGTGCCGTCGGCTGCGGTATGACGATCTCCGTGAGGAGGGGGTCCCGCATCAGCGCCTCCAGCGCCCCGTAGCCCATGTAGTCCCTAGCCCCCGACCAGCGGTCGAGGAGGTAGTGCACCACCTCTCTGTAATCCTTGTACATCGCCCACACCGCGCGGTCTCTGAGGCCCTCCGCAACAGACTTGATAAGCTTGGGGTACTCCCTCTCGTCAGGCGGCACGGCGCCGCGGAACATGATAAGAAGGAGGGCCGTCTGGAGATCGTCCGGTATCTCGGGGTCTATGACGACGTACATCAAGTCGTCTGTAATGCAGACATCCGTCCTCACCCCCCTATCCACAAGCACCCCCTCCCGCCTGAGCCAGCAACGGCTTTTTAAAGTGGCGTCGGCGTGGGCGTAGATCATGCCGTCTTTATACGTGCCAGTATCTGGTCAACCGCCTTTCTATTATCCCTGTCCCTCAACACGTCGTTCGCCACCGCCTCTCCGTAGTACTCCCCAATCGCCACTCTCTTTACGGCAATAGGCGTGATTTTCCTCGCCAACTTCAACTCGTCTTTTTCCAAGAGGTTCACGGCAACGAGAGAGGAGTAGGCCATGTAGCGGCGGTACTGCTCAGCCTTGACGTCAGATATACGCGCGATAAGCCGGCGATCGGCAATGAAGATGTTATAGACGCCCATCTGCTGTAGCTTAGACAGCACCTCCAGCCTCAGCGCCGCCGTGCTGTCTATAAAGACCGTGTCCACGGGAATCCTCAACTTCGTCACGAACTTGGGCAGGTGTTCAACCCACTCAAGCATAGCCTCAACGAAGTCCCCCACCACGTCCTCACCCATCCTCTGATAGATCTCATAAGCCTCGTACC
>NZ_JBMFKV010000115.1:0-6408 GCF_049971835.1 Pyrobaculum sp. | reverse complement strand
CAGGTGCAGTACAGGGAATTGGGAGGGTGTTGAGGGCGCTGAGGAGGAGCAGAGTCAAGAGAGATGTGCTGAACTACCTATGCTCTATCTACCCAGAGTCGGCGTACCCCGCGTTGATCGCAGACGCAGTGGGGGCGAGCTATGAAAACGTTGTGGGGGCGCTGAGAGGGCTCGGGGAGAGGTACAGGAGGGAGGACTCGTTGCTGGGGCTGGGGCTTGTCGAGGAGGTTAGCATAGGCAGGGCGAAGTTCTACCGCGTTAGAGACGGCGCGGTGGAGATCTGCAGATCGCTGGCCAGCCATGGGAGGTAGAGACTCCATTGAGAAAAAGGTGGTGAGGCACCTCTTTCTAAAACATCACGACTTAGACACGTCGATACGCAACCTCTCCCGCCAGCTGGGGGAGCCCTACAGCACAATCCGCGAGGTGGTCCATAGACTGGAGGCGGAGGGGGTAGTGGAGGTGCTGAGGCTGGAGCGGGAATACATCGTGAGGCTGAGAGACGTCTCCAAGGCGCTGGAGAGGGGGTACCTAGACGAGGAGTTCGTGGCTGAGAACTTCGGCTACATAACGCCCCTAATAGCTAGGAGAGGCGGCGTCTATCTAAGCGACGAGCTCTACGTCACCCTTCCCTTTAAGATCAAGAGGCACGAGGCCCACGCCAAGCTTGTAGAGCTCGATCTGAGGGCTAGGGAATTCATGGACCCCAACCTTGCGAAGCTTGGCGAGTGGCCGAGGCTCAGCCTCCTCTTCTACCGCATAGCCCTGGCGCCTGAAGACGACTTGAGGAGGCGGTGGATAAGCGAAAGAGGGTTGGAGAGCCTCGGCTACTACGAGCCGGCTTACGGCTTCTTTGCGTTTCTGCTCTACGCCCTGAGGAAGGCCACGGGGCTGAGCTGGGAGGAGGCGTACTGCAGGGCCGCCCAGTTGATAAGAGAGTATGTGGAAGAGACGAGGAGGGGGGACAGCGTCGTGGAGAGACTTGTAGACAGGGTGATAGAGGGTATGGAGAAGGCGTGCCGGCTCCATAAAAGCGGCGGCGCGGCCGGCGGCTTGTAGCTACAATATCAACTACATCAGCACCTGCAAAGCGGCGTATTTAAGCCAAGAAGCGGTAGAGGCGCATGAACGCCGCATCCCCGGCGGCTACCAGAGGCGGGGGTGTAAAGAGCTACTGGCACTACGCCCTTGGCTTCGCTAAGAGGTACTGGGTAGACGAGGCGGTGATCTTCTCGCTGTGGGGCGCCATGATTATACTCGGCGTCGCCCAGGTTCTGCTCATAAAGCAGATTGTCGACGAAGTTGTCTACGGGGCGGGGGACGCGGGGACGCTAGTTTTCCAGATCTCCGCCGTAGTCGGCATCGCCTTTCTCATACCTATTCTTAATTTCCTATCTGAGTACAGAGCCGCGGTGTGGGCGCAGAGAGCCATCATAGACGTGTCGCACCGCATCGTCCACTCGGTGGTCTTATCCCCCGCCCACAACAGGGGAGAGGCGCTGTCGCGGATAAGCGGCGACGTTTTAAACGTCGTGTTGTACCTCGCCCTGCCGCTGGACGTGGCCCTACAGGCGGCGAGGTTCATAGCAGTGGTAGCCGCGTCGCTGTACATATCGCCGGAGATTACCCTCTTCGTAGCGCCTTTAATAGCTCTGTACTTCCTAGTGGCGAAGAAGCTGGGTCCGCCCATACTGGAGTGGGGGAGGAGGGAGAGGGAGCTCTACAGCCAGTGGTTTAGGCGGGTAAAGGAGGTCGTGGACGGGGCCCACAGCCTCTACAGAGCCGGGGTAAGAGCCCTCCCCAAGATCCTACTGGAGGCCTCGGAGAAGTGGCTTGCGGGGTATAAGAAGTACGGGCTGTATTCAAAATCCCTCGGCTTCGGGGCCAACGCCATTACATTCGGCGTGCCCAACCTAGCCTTCGGCCTTGGGCTTCTCCTGTCCCTCCAGGGGGCCGCCACCGTAGGCACGGCCGTGGCAATGAGGACGCTTCTAGCAGAGGCGTTTGAGCCGCTTGCCCAAATCATGATGAAATCGGGTTCGTACTACCAGCTAAAGAGATCGTTTGAGAGGGTGGCCCCCTACCTCGACACTGTCGTGACCGAGGCGCCAGCGCGCGGGGAGGCGCCTATAGTGAAAGTGGAGAAAGTTACGCTGGGCTACGATGGGAACGTGGTGTTGCGCGGCGTGGATCTTGTCTTTGTGCCAGGGGATTTTGTCTGGGTGCGCGGCCCCACCGGAGGCGGCAAGTCCACTCTTGGAAAGGCACTGGCCGGTTTGGTGAAGCCCCTGGAGGGCGAGATAGAGACGCCGAGGGCGATCTACGTCGGCAACGACGACTATATCTTTGACGCCTCTGTGTGGGAGAACATCACGCTTTGGGAGGAGTTCCCGGAGGAGGAGGTGAGGAGAGCCGCCGAGCTCGCCCAGATAGACTTCCCACTAGACAAAAAATGCGGCGAGGGAGGCTCCGAGCTCTCCGAAGGCCAGAGACAAAGGGTACTGCTAGCTAGGGCGTTTCTGAGGCGGCCACACGTCCTCGTGCTGGACGAGGTCACCTCCGGCCTGAACCAGGAGGTTGAGGAGAGGGTGCTGGACGCCTTGAGGAGGGTTGTCCCAATAGCCGTGGTGATTTCCCATAGACAAACCCCGGCGAGGTACGCCACGAAAATTGTAGAGGTGTCCGGCGGCGCCGCGAGGCTGGTGGAGGCCCGGCCCCTCCTTAGTAGTACTTCTTGAAGCCTAGTTGCGGCGCTACTTCGCGGAAGCACCTTCTGCAGAGGTATAGGCCGTATTTACGTATAACAGCCTCCCGCGTGCCGCATCTAATACATCTTATCTTGCTCTTGCCGAAAGGCCTCTCTTTTGGTGGTTTTATGGAGGGCACAGTGCGAAAAAGGGGTTTGTATTTAAAATTTTACGACTGGAGAAACAGCTCGAAGTTTTTCTGCATTATCTCGTCAAGCCTCCCGGTCTGCATCAGGTTTTCAATAACCTGGTCAACAGCCAGTTTCAGGTCCTGGGCGCATTTTGGCATGGCCACGGATATGTACCCTGCTGATCCGGGGAGCTCAAAGGCGATTTTGAGATCTGGGAACTTCCTCACAAGCGCGGTGGCGATGGAGCGGTCTAGTATAATAGCGTCGACGTCGCCCCTCCTCAGCACCTCCACCATGTAGGGATATACCTTGTCGTATCTCCTAACGGAGGCCTTGCCAGGCTTCTCCAGGTTGGCGGCGGCCCACTCCTCGTGGGTCGTCCCTATCTGCACCCCCACAGTCTTGCCGTAGAGATCCTCCACCTTGTTAATATCATTGCGGGTGGCCTTGGTCACCACAACGATAGACTCGAGGTAGTAGGGCATCGAGAACTCCAGCACCTTCTCCCTCTCGGTAGTCCAGGTAATGGCGCTGAGCGCGAGGTCGACGTCTCCGTTTCTCACAGCTTCTAGAAGCCCGGCGAACCTCATGTCGCGGATCTCCAGCTGTACGCCAAGCGCATTGGCGATCTCCCTGGCGATATCCACGTCCCAGCCCACGATCTTGTCCCCCATGACCCACTCCCAGGGAGGCCAAGTGGCGTCTGTGCCGACGACGAGCTTACCACGTTTTTTAATAGCCTCCACAGACACGCGGCACGGAGCCGCCGTCTGGGTGACCGTCACCGTCGTGGTTGTGGTCACAGTGGTGGCCTGGGCGGTGGGCGCCGCCGTCTGGGATGGAGCCGCCTTCGGCGCTGTGTACATCCCCGCCAGGTAGCCTATGACTATGCCGAGGATCAACGCCACTACAGAGAGCGCTACGCTTCTCATGCCAACGCATTTAAACGTCTTTATAACTGTTAGCGATGAAAGTTGTCGTAGTGGGCGGCGGCGTCGTGGGGCTCTTCACCGCCTTCTACCTCGTAAAGGAGGGCGCGGAGGTTGTTATAGTAGAGCAGGACACGCCGGGGGAGCGGTCCCGCGCCGCCGCCGGCATTCTCGAATTTACACGCTTTGTAATCAACCGGATAAACGTCAAGTCCTACCCCAAGAGGTATCTTGCAATGATGCTCCGGGGGGACGCCAGGGTAAAGACCTGGGACTGGGGCTGGATCTCCACATACCTAAGAGTCTGGGGCAGGGAGCCGAGCCAGGAGATGTGGGAGGCCGTAAAGGCGCTGGGCGACTTCTCGCAACGGCAGTACAGAGCGCTCGCCGAGGAGGAAAACGACTTCGACTACGCCGAGGAGCCCCTCTACGAAGTTGGCGTAGACGTCGAGAAGGCGCTGGAGGAGGCCAAGAGAGACCCCCTGTCGCCCAAGGTGGAGGCCGGGGAGTGTTGCGGCAGAGAGGCGCTGGTTTACCTTGACGCCGCCAAGCTCTCCACAGACGCCTTCATCGAGAGGATGCTGAGAGAGTTGCGGGGGGTGCAGATAGTCAACAAAAGGGCGGCGGAGGTAGCCGGCAGAGAGGTGTGGCTAGAGGGGGGAGACGTGGTCCAAGGCGACGCCGTAGTCGTGGCGGCGGGCTACTGGGCGAGGAAGTTCGGCATACCCGTAGCCCCCTTCAAAGGCTACGGGTTCAGGACGACGGCCAAGTCTCAAAAGATGTTTATAGAAATGGCTAAGGGCGTCGCGGTGGTGCCCCTCTCAAAGTGGACAAAGGTAACGGGACGCTTCGACCTAGACGGTAGCGGCGACCACAGCCCCGCGCAGAGAGTCCTCGAGAGGGCGAGGGAGGTGCTGGGGGACTTCGACGTGATAGACATGGCGGTGGGCTACAGGCCGTGCACCCCCGACGGCTTCCCGGTAGTGGACAGGATGGGCTCTGTGGTCGTCGTGACCGGGGCCTGCAGGCTGGGCTGGACATACGGCCCGGCGCTGGGGAAGCTGGCCGCGGACCTAGCCCTCGGGAGGCGGGGCATAGAGGCGCTGTCCGCCGGCCGCTTCCGCCGCTAGAAGCACACCCTCGCTGTGGGGAGCACGAAGGGGCCGATTTCCCGGTAGAAGCCCCTGGCGTACGCCACCGCGGTCAGCGCGGCCGCCGCCGCGTCGAGAAGATCTCTATGCCTCAGCCCCAAAACGCGGGAGAGGTCCTCCCTGGACATCCCCATAGCCCTTAGGCTCGTCAATGGGTGCACTTCTATAACCCTTCCGCCGAACATTTTGCTGAGCCTAATCCCGCGCTCCGTGAGCCCCCGCATCGGCCCCATGAGCGGCGGCAGTAGCCTGTAGCCGAGGCGCCTCAGCTCCCTCTCGACATCCCTCAGCCCCCCGCCTCCCTCGGGCTTGGAGAGCGGCGCGTCTATAGCTACGATCGAGGGGCCTAGCAACGAGGCGACAGACACAATGTCGACGTCCGTCTGCGCCAGTCCGTAGTAAAGCGGCGTGCAGTCTCTGAAGACGGCTATGGCGGTGGGTCTGTTAACCGCCAGGTCGATACCGGCGACGATCACGTAAATAAACAGCCAGTTTATAGAGTATATGCCCGTGGCAGTGGTGACGGGAGGCTCCACCGGCATCGGAGCCGCCACGGTCAAGGCCCTGGCTAGGAGGGGCTACGACGTCGCGTTTACCTATCTACGGAGCGAGGCCCAGGCCCGCGCCGTGGCTAAAGAGGCTGAGAGCTACGGAGTCCGCGTCCTCTACCGCAGGGCAGACGCCACGTCGTGGGACGAGATGAGGGCTTTCGCTGAGGAGGTTGGCCGCTCCTTCGGGAGGGTAGACGCCCTGGTGGCCAACGCCGGGGGCCTGCCGCAACGCAGAACGCTGGAGGAGTCAGATATGGAGTACTGGAGATCTCTAATAGATCTCAACCTCACCAGCGCCTACATAGCGACGAGGCTCTTCGTGCCATTGATGAAGGGGGGCGCCGTGGTTTATGTAAGCTCGGTGGCGGCCTACACGGGGGGCGGCAGAGGCGCCTTTGCCTACGCCGCCGCCAAGGCGGGGCTCCTAGGCCTAACCAGAGCCCTTGCGAAGGAGCTGGGGCCCCGGGGGATTAGAGTCGTCGCTGTGTTGCCCGGCCTTATAGACACGCCGTTTCACGAAAAAGCGCAGACCGGGGATATAGAGACCTGGGCGAGGAACATGGTATATATTAGGAGGGTTGGGAAGCCCGAGGAGGTGGCTGAGGTAATCGCCTTTCTTGTAAGCGACGGGGCCTCCTACATCAACGGGGCCTTTATCGATGTCAACGGCGGGTGGTATGGTTAAATCTGCCACACGGATTCTACGTGGAGCTGAGGTCTAGGGCTGAGATAAAAGGGGGTCTTGAAGATAAGAGTCGCCGACGTGGAGAGGGTTGCGTATTTCACAGAGGTGACGTACGGCGGCGTGTGGAGAGGTAGGCCGGTCATCTCGGCGGAGGTCAGCCTTAGAGAGCTGGGTGAGGTGGTCAGGAGAGGGACTATTTGGCAAAACCAGTGGT
>NZ_JBMFKV010000114.1:0-6533 GCF_049971835.1 Pyrobaculum sp. | reverse complement strand
GTTCTAAATTAGCAGAAGCGGCGCAACACCCCCATCTACGTTCTTCATGACTTGTAATCGTACACATTCCTGAATCAGGAAAATTGTATGGCGTAAGGTCGGGAAGAGTGTACATGTGGTAGTAGAAAGCTGTAGCCGATTTTAAATACAGACTTAGATGTGGGAGCCGCACAATCCGCCCACCTGGCACCACAGATCTGGTGTATTACTATAGTAGGTGAGTTGGAGCTAGCGATGTGAAAGGCGCCCTACCAGTTCGCACAGAAGATTTTAAATTTACCATATGTACTAGACGTGGAGCCCCCCGCCAAGGACTACGTTAACGCCCGAATCCTTGAGGCATCAGCTGAGACAACCCTCGCCCTTGGGTACCTAAATCGGGGCCTTGTACGGAACGCCGCGGGGAAGGCTTGGAAGGCGGCTCTGGCGACCTGTATTTTTAGGGAGGGCTCCGCCTTATATGTAATCCAGTATTTTTCAAGTGTACGTCACCTTTTTTAAGTGTTAAATTTTTAAACCTAGTGAGTTTTTGATGTACATGAAGACAGAAACCAAAGGTCTGGAACCAATAGTCGCCGCGGTGTTGCTAATAGTAGTGGCGGTAATAGGAGCGGTGCTGGTATACCTCTGGTTCGCCGGATACGTCACAAAAGCCACATCCCAAGCAGAGCAGATGGCCGCCTCAGAAAAACTAAAAATCGAAGCCGCCAACCTAACCAGCGGTACTCCGGTACGGGCGTCGCTCTACATCCGCAACCTCGGGGGAGACAACGTCACAATCGCCACCGTATACATACTCAAGCCAGGCACCATAAACCCGCTGTGTGTTGTCGACGGCTCACAAGTCACGTACTACAAGTCAACTAGCACTACATCAGCGCAAGTAAATAGTCTATACCCTGGCTCTGTGCAATTAGTTAGGTTTAGTACGTCTGGTTGCGGCGTCTCTTCTGGCTTCGACTACGTCATTAAGCTGGTGACGAAGAAGGGTACAGAGTTCGCGGTTACGGTAACTGCCTCGTAAACCCCCCCTTTTTTTATATGGGTTTTCTCAGGAGTGTTTCTCCTCTTGTTGGAGCAGTCTTGATAGTCCTGGTTTCTGTTATTGAGGTGGTTTTGGTGTGGTTATGGTTTTCTGGCTCTTTGAGTAAGAGCCTATTGACAGTAAGTCCCAAGAAAAAATTTTAAATAAGCCCCAGACAGTACACGGCGGCTGAGAGCCCCGGAGGGGCCCGGTGAGCGCCGCGGTCGGTCCCCCTTGTACAACAACTCCCCCTATGCCTTTGATGCCCCTCACCTCATGTAAGCAACGTATTTAAGAAAGGAACCTCCCGACCTGCATGGAGATTGTTGTGAGGGACGTGGTGAAGCTCTACGGCGACTACCCAGCCCTCAGGGGGGTAAGCCTCGAAGTCCCCAGGGGGGTCTTCCAGTGCCTCATCGGGCCCTCCGGCTCGGGCAAGTCCACCCTCCTCCACATAATAGGCGGCGTGGACAAGCCGACTCAGGGCGAGGTGTGGGTAGCCGGCACGAGGCTGAACGACCTCGGCGACGACCAGCTGGCGGAGTTTAGAAACAGAAACATCGGCTTCGTCTTTCAGCTGTTCTACCTAATCCCCAGGATGTCTATACTGGAAAACGTGGAGCTCCCCCTCATACTCAGGGGAGTCCCCAGGGAGAAGAGGAGAGAGGCGGCGCTGGAGGCGCTGAAACTCGCAGGCCTCGGCCACGTCGACCCCCGCAAGAAGCCTACACAACTCTCCGGCGGCGAGCAGCAGAGGGTGGCAATTGCACGCGCCATTGTGACAAGGCCCAGAATCCTCCTCGCAGACGAGCCGACGGGCAACCTAGACAGCGCCACGGCTAAGGTGGTTATGGAGACCTTCCTCAACCTCAAGAAGGAGCTGGGCGTCACCATCGTCATGGTGACCCACAACCTAGAACTACTAACCTACTGCGATCGCTACGCCAAGATGCGAGACGGCAAGATTGTGGAAACAAGCTGAGATCCAGCTTCTTGGCAATATCCCCCACGCCGAGGAAGCTCTACGTTCTGCCGACAGGTAACTATAAAACCGGCATATACACGGTATATAGGTATATATAGTGGGTATAGTAAGAGGTTGCGTCCCTCGACAAAGATAAATTAAAATCTGCGGTTGACGGCCTCAGCCCGTCTCTCAAGGCGCTGATGAACACAGCGACGCTGAAAATCATGGCAACCCCCTTGAGCAGTTGCTAGAAACATCGCCCCGCGAAGCGCTCAAGGCATTTCTCCAATTCGCGGGGCCCCACAACTACCAGCTACTACTCCGAATATTCCAGCAACAATTAGCCAAGCAGAAATGCTACGTAACGCTGGAGGAGCTAGACCGGTTTATAGAGAAATAAAAAAGAGGGGGTTAGCAGGGTATATCCACCCCCACCTTGCCGCCTGGCGCCCGAACTGCTTGTACTACGCCTTTATCTACTCTAATCACGACGTCGAAGAACATGTCGAATTTCTCAAGGTCGCGTAGAGACACCACGACAGCAGGTCCCATCTGTGCAATTTTCCGCAACACCTTCAACACCTTGTATAGGCTCTCGTCGCCATACATGGCCCTCACCAAGTCAAGCCCTCGGATAAACACGGCGTCGTACCCCTCCCTCGCCAATTTATATAGCGTAACTAGAAGCTCTTCAAAGTTCATCTCCATCCTCAAGGCAGGTACTCCCCTACTCTCGGCGTATATTAACCCACCGGCAGCCATGTCTATGTACCTAACCTTTCTTCCCCTCTCCATTAAAGCCCTTGCTGTGTTTATTATGAACCAGTTCTTCCCCGCCCCCATCGGCCCCACCACGCTGTGAAGCAAACCCTTGTAGAGCCCCCCAGCGGCGGCGTCTAGACACCACCCAGTCTCCACCACCTCCACCGCCGAAGTTGTTGTGGTAGTCTTGTCAAATATTATCACTCCATAGCCCTCGGCGATTACGAACGGCACTGAATAACCCGCCTTCCCACCCCTAACCTTCTTCACTAACATCTCTCTAATGGCGCCGTAGGGCTTTAGGTCATATACCAACTCAATGACGTTGTCGGCTATGTACGCCACCTTCTCCGCCACCTCTCTCTCTGCGGTTAAAAACACGTCTATACCCGCCTGCTTATGACTCTATACACCACGTTGTGGATAATATCAACCCCACCCCCAAGACTCAGAAATTCTGTAACCGAGTCGATAACCAAAGCCCCGGGCCTCTCCCGGATCACCGAGTCCACCAACGTGTTAAAGAAGGCCCCTGCTTCTGTTAGAGGAGCCTCCCAAAACACCAGCCTATCGCCAAAGTCGTAGCCAAGCGCCGCCATGTTTTTCCTAAAAGCTACTTCATCCACAAACGCGGAGACCCAAAAACACCTTGTCGTAATTTCCATGGACATACCAAGCGGTCAGCGTCGTCTTCCCTGACCCAGGCGGCCCGTAAACCAGGGTAACGCCGCGCAACTTCATGGCTTCCCCAAAATCTTCCCTATTTCCTCTATAGATTTTATACAGCCCTGCCTCTCGAGCCATGTCTTGAACATGTAGAGAAAAAGCTCGGCGTTGTGCTGACCCAGGGCTCCGCTCAGCACTTGGTACACCGACGACGGATTCTCCAGAATTATCTGCTCAAATGACTTGCCGAATCTAGACAACACACGGTAGTGTATAAAAGTCCTAAGCGAGGAGTTGAGGGAGGTGTAGAATTTTACAAAACCACGGAGAAGTTCAATATCTTCACATTTAGGATGCTCAAGGAGCTCAGATCGCGGCCCTTCCCTGGCGCCCTTCCCTATTTCAGACACAAACTACAAAAAAGTCTTATATATATATTGCTGTATAGTAACGGAAATAAATTCGAGTTCTATTTTCTTTAAATATTTGCCATTGAGTCAAAAATAACGTAGAAAATAAAGCCGACTATGGGGATGTAGATAAGCGCCATGAACAACATCAGCGTAAGGGGGTCGACGCTCATTGGGCCGGCCTGCAGGGCGCCCAGGGGGCTGAAGGCAAGCGCCACTATGTAGACAAGGAGGGGGAGCAACATGACCACAACCACAAAGATTTCAAACATGAGGGAGAGGGACCTCACCAGCGACTGCGCCTTCACCTGCTTAGCCCTAAGCATCCAGTCGAGCCTAGCCATCAGCACTAGATCTACGCGCTGTGTCACCCGGGACGACTTGGTAATAAGCTCCACCGTCTCTCTATACGAGGGGCTCGGCACCCTCTCCGCGCTGTGGGCCAGAGCCTCTTCGGGGCTGGAGCCCATCACCACCATCTCCCTAGCCGCCAGCGCCAGCTCCCTTGCGATGAACCGGTCCTCCTCCACCTCAGCCAGCCTCGTCACCACGCGCCCAAGCGGCAGGCCAGCCGCGAGGAGGGGGAGCATTACGCCCAGCGTATAGACAAAGTTGTTTTCAAAGTGGCTCCGCCTGGCGGTGATTAGGTACACGGGGTAGAGCAAAACCCCGGCGAACGTCAGCAAAGCCGCCACTGCGCCGATGGCCACGGCGGCGACGGGGCCAAGCAGAAACAGCGCCCCGATCCCCGCCGCGGCTCCCGCGGCGGCTGGCGCCACTGTCAGTATAAATAGGTATCGGCGGTAGGAGAAGGCAAGGCCGCTTTGGCGGTACAGCTTGTAGATCATACGGCGCCCCGCCTAACCTCCTCAAGCGTGCGGTCGGGGTCTATGTGGTATTTTGTGAATATTTTGGCGACGACGTACGGCGTGGAGAAGCCGTGTTTCACCATCTCGGCTATCAACGCCCTCCTCCTCTCCAACTCTCTTTTCAAATAATCCAGAGAGATAAACCTAGTTCTTGAAATAGTCTCGAGGTGGCGGCTCTCCTCCACTTGTTCCAGCCTGTCGGCCTCGGGGTTCCACCTAAATACGTAGTGTAGCCTGGGGCGTCCTCCGCGCGTCATGCCCATGTTCTCCGCGATCTCCACCACCCGCCTGGTGATCTGGCCTCCCACCTTCACCCTCAAAATCCTCACGAAGACGTGTGCGAGGCCCACCAACATGGGGGGTACGTTCATAGGCCTGGTGAGGAGCCTCCTCACAGCGTCTTCTATAGTCTCTGCGTGTATAGTCGTGGCGCCGGAGTGGCCCGAGCCGAAGGCCTGGAACAGTACGTAGGCCTCCTCCCCCCTCACCTCGCCGAGCACCAGGTAGTCCGGGCGGGATCTCATGGCTATGGTCAGGAGGTCAAACGCGGAGACGTCTCTCACCCCCTCGTGCCTCCCCGGCCTAGTTAAGAGGGCCTGCCAGTGGTCGTGGATTATGTTGATCTCCCTGGTGTCCTCTATGGTTAAGATCTTGGCGTCGGGCCTCACCAGATACAGCAGGGCGTTGAGGAGGGTGGTCTTCCCCGCCCCCGTGGGCCCAACGATGACGATATTCCTCCCGTAGTCAAGCATAAGCCAGAGGTAGGCCACGGCGTCGCTAGAGATGGTGCCCATCTTCACCATATCCACCAGGGTGATGGGCACCACGAAGTACTTCCTCACCACGAAGCTCGGCCCCCTGGGCGAAATGGGCGGAACCGCAAGCTCCACGCGGAACCCCTCCGGCAACATGCCCTCAAGCACGGGGTCGGCGTAGGACACCGGCCTCCCCACCAAGGCGGAGAACCGTTGCACGTATCCGTCCAGCTCCTCCGCCGTGAGGACTATGTCCGTCTTCAGCGACTCCCAGCGGCTGTGCCAGATGTAGACATGCCCCGGGCCGTCCACATGTATGTCCTCGATAAAGGGATCCCTAACCAGGGGGTCGAGCCTCCCGTAGCCGAGCAGATCCCGGCGCAGGAAGTACATCAGCTTCCCCCACCTCCTCTCGTCTATCCTTATCTTAAACTCCGACGCCGCCCGCCTCGCCAGCTCCTCCAGATACTCGGCCCTCCTCTCCCGCGCAAGCTTCAACACGCCGTCCCTCACCTCGCCCATGTTCTGCACAGCCCGCTTCAACGCCGCCAGCTGGCGGGCCTCCTCCTCGCTCAGAGGCGGCTCCACCGGGCGGTACCTCCTAAAACCCTCCTTATCCACATATATCATGGCCTGCACATACTCCGACACCTCGTACCGATCCAAAATGCTTAGAACCCCAGCCACGTCGGCGCCCATAGCCCCACCCCTACCATAATCACCCCAGCCCCTCCGTGGACCATCCCCGCCCTCGCGCTCCCGTTGACCAACCTGCCCACCACAGCCCCACCCACGACGCTGTTGGCAATGCCAGATATATAAAGCACACGGAGAGCCAAATCTCGGCTAACGACAGCCAGCTGTATACCTTGTATAGGGCCCGCCGAGGCGGCGGAGAACTTCGCCAGCTCGGGCAGGAGGAAGTATACCAAAACGTCTGCCAGAGCGGCGAACACCAGCAACACCGCGTAGAACAGCGCCACGTAGGGCCTCAGCTGAGAGAGAAGAGAAGAGCGGAACTCCACCACCGAGGCGAAGCTCCGCGCCGCCACGTCCAGCACCTCCGGGAGCCTAGCCCCC
>NZ_JBMFKV010000113.1:0-6559 GCF_049971835.1 Pyrobaculum sp. | reverse complement strand
GGCGCTTCTGGCCGAGGTGGCTAGGCTCGTCTGGGGGCCCGACTTCGTTGGCTATAGGTGGAGCATTGGGTCGGTGGAGGTCGCCGGGCTCCAGATAGAGATTACGAAGCTGATCGGCGCCTTCCTCGCGTTGGTAATCGCCGTGGCTCTGGAGCTTCTGTTGAGGAAGACCTACTTCGGCAGGTCTATCAGGGCGGTGGTTCAGGACCCAGTGGGGGCGATGGTCGTCGGCGTCGACGTGCAGCGGGTCTTCTCCGCAAGCGCCGCCGTCGGTATAGGCGTCACGACCCTCGGCGGCGTGCTCCTCACACTGTTCATCCCGGTGGGTATTAACCCCTACATGGGCGGCCCCTATACCCTAATCGGTTTCGTAATTGCGGTGCTGGGTGGACTTGGGTCTATTATGGGTGCCTACCTAGCGGGCCTCCTATTCGGCGTTTTTGAGTCTGTGGGTTTCTACGTCTTCTCGGCTCTCGGCTTCGCCGAGCCTTCACAGATGGCGCTTTTCCTCGCCTTTGTCTTGCTACTGCTCGTCCTGCTGTTTAAGCCCACGGGGCTGTTTAGGCTATGAGGCCCTACATACCCCTGGGCATATACCTCGCCTTGATGGGGGCCGCCTTTGTCTTCCCGGAGTATTCAAAGCTGATTGCCTCCATTGCCTTTTTCATGGCGCTGGGCCAGGCGGTGAATATTTTTGTGGGTCTCACCGGATATGTTGATTTCGGCTATGCCGCCTTTCTTGCAATGGGCGCATACGGCGTGGGGATCACGGTGACGTACTGGCCTGGGCTGGGCGTCGCGGCGTTGCCCATCGGCCTCGCGCTGGGGGTTTTACTCGCGGCGGGCCTCGCATCGGTTGTGGGGGCAATAGCGTTGCGGCTTAGGGGTGCCTACTTCGCCATCGCTACAATAGGCGTAAACGAGGGGGTTAAGCACTTGATCGTGGGGGCCAACATCTGGGGGGGCGGCGCCGGGCTGATACTAAGCGCCAACATGTTCAAAGCTTTTGGGAGGGACACGGCGCTGTACATAGCTAACGTGGGATCGACCATATTGATATTAGTCACAGCTTTGATAGCGGTTGTCGCCATGTATGTCATACAGGCTAGCAGGGCTGGATACGCCCTCGCCGCGGTTAGACAAGACGAGGACGCCGCCAAGGTGATGGGCATAAACCCAACGAAGTATAAGCTACTGGCGTTTCTAACCAGCGCGTCGCTGTCGGGCCTCCTCGGCGCCTCGTACTTCAGCCTTGGTAATATGCAGGTGTTCCCAGAAAACGTCTTTTTCGTTGAGTACATACTCGACGGGCTCGCGGTTATGTTTCTCGGAGGCGCCGGGACCGTGACGGGGCCGATAGTAGGCGGGCTTATATACTTCGGCGTTAGGTACCTCATGGGCTTAGTGGCGCCGGGGACGCAGGCGCTTGTCACCTCGCTGATAGTCTTCCTAGTGGTAATCCTGCTACCTAAGGGTGTGGTGGGTACGCTCAGAGAGAGGGTACCTATGCTTAGGAGGTGGTTGCCATGACGTTGCTGAAGGTGGAGAACGTGGTGAAGAAATTCGGCGGCCTGCGGGCGCTGGACGGCGTTAGTTTTGAGCTCGGGAGGGGGGAGTTCGTGGCGGTGGTTGGGCCAAACGGCTCTGGCAAGACCACTCTCCTCAATGTGATAAACGGGGTGTACAAGCCCGATGAGGGGCGTGTGGTTTTTGAGGGCCGCGACGTGACGGACATGCCGCCTTACAAGCGGGCGAGGCTGGGCATCTCGCGGGCTTTTCAAGTGCCCAGGCCTTTTCCAGAGCTGACTGTTCTGGAGAACGTGGTGGTTGGGGCTATTTTCAACGGTGGGTATGGGAAGGAGGAGGCGGTGAGGGTTGCTGAAGAGGCCTTGAGATTTGTAAAGCTGTACGAGAAGAGGCACCAGCTGGCTGGCAAGCTTACATTTAACGAGTTGAGGCTGTTAGAGCTGGCCAGGGCTCTCGCGGGGAGGCCAAAGCTACTTCTGTTAGACGAGGTGATGGCGGGGCTTACGCCGACGGAGATAGACGAGATGGCGGCTCTGCTGAGGAGGTTGTCTGAGGAGAGGGGTATATCGGCCATTTCCATGGTGGAGCACAGAATGAGGGCGGTGGCGCAGCTGGCGCACCGGGTAATCGTGATGCACCAAGGCAGGGTCATAGCGGAGGGGCCGCCTGAGAAGGCGCTCAGCGACCCCAGGGTGGTGGAGGTGTATCTGGGGAAGCCATGGCGCTGAGAGTTTCCCAGCTAGCCTCGGGCTACGGCAAGTTGCAGGTGCTCTTCGACGTCTCGTTCGAGGTTAGTAAGAACTCGGTGGTGTCGATCCTGGGCCCCAACGGCGCTGGGAAGACCACGACGTTGCTGACAGTGATTGGGGTTGTGAAGCCGTGGGGCGGCAAGGTGGAGCTCGGAGGCGTCGACGTGACAAACGTGCCGCCTCACAAAAAGGTGGAGTTGGGAATCTCCCTGGTGCCCGAGGGGAGGAGGCTCTTCCCCGAGATGACCGTGGAGGAGAACCTCCTGATGGGGGCCTACACAAAGCGGGCGCGCGGCAAGCTGGCAGACAGCCTCGAATTTGTCTACTCGCTGTTCCCCCGGCTTAGGGAGAGGCGGAGGCAGAAGGCTGGGACGATGAGCGGCGGGGAGCAACAAATGTTGGCCATAGCCAGGGCCCTCATGTCTAGGCCGAGTGTCTTGCTTATAGACGAGCCCAGCGCCGGCCTCGCGCCGAAGGTGGTGTCCGACCTATTTCGCACCATCGGCCAGCTGAGGGGTGAGATGTCTGTGTTGCTTGTGGAGCAGAACGTCGCAGTTGCGCTGGAGATAAGCGACTACGCCTACGTGCTGGAAAACGGGAGAATTGTCCTTCAAGGCGCGCCGAGGGAGCTGGCGGAGAACGACCACGTCAAGAAGGTCTATCTAGGAGTCTAGTCGCTGAAGGTTTTTAAAAACGGAGGCCTCTCCATCTAGTGACTTTGCTGGTCCACCCCTGGAGGGATTTGGGGAGGTATGTGGAGATTAGGCTAGAGGAGGCGAGGTACGAGCTTGAGCTTGCCGAGAAGTTTACTAGAGAGGAGATGTATAGAAACGCGGCTGGCAAGGCGTTTCAGGCTTGGAAGTCGCTGATGGCAGCGCTGGCGGCGATTCACAGAGAGGTGTTGGCTAGGCACTACCCCGGAGTTGTCAAGACGCGCGACGGCCGGACGGTGGCTAGGGTGGATTGGCTGATAGCCTACATGCCGTCTAGTAAACTGCGGGAGGTTGCCCAGAGGCTCAGAGATGTGGTCGACTTCGATGTGGTGTCTCTAACAGACCTCGCTTTGAACCTCCACGAATTTCAGTATAACGGCGTGGATAGAGAGGCTCTGCTCAGCAGATACACTTCCCTAGAGCTGGCGGTTGAAGATCTCAAACTTTTCGTGGCCAGGTGTAGAGAGGTGCTCAAGAAAATTAAGACGTAGCATCTCGTCGGGGCCCTTGTATATGGATAATTGATTTATATTGGGTAGTACCCTAATCGGTGTGAGGAGGCTTCTTGACATTGCGGAGGGGGAGATTGCCCGGAAGATTAGAGAGGGCGCCGAGATGGCGGAGGAGGCGCTCTCCATGGCGCTGAGGGAGGAGCCCAATTCAGCCGTCATTAGAGAGCTGGCGTCGAGGATACACGACTTGCACCACGAGATTTCAGACCTCGTGATGGAGGCCGTGGCGAGGTACTCCCCAGTGGCGAGCGACCTTAGATTTCTCAAGGGCGCCCTCTTTGTGTCATATGACGTGTATAGAGTGGCTAGGTATTCGTACGACATCGCCGTCGTAGTTGAGAGGCTCGGATCTGGTTGCTGGTCTAAAAGAGTTGTCGAGGTGGGTGAGGTTGTGAAGAAGATGGTGGCCACCGCGGTCGAGGCGTTTCTAAAGAGGGACATCTCGGCACTGGCTGAGGTGGAGAGGCTGGACGACGATGTGGTCGACAGGGCATATGAAGAGTCACTCATGGAGGTACTCAAAGGAGCCGACCGGTGTAAGGTTATGGAAACCGTCGTGCTTAGGCTATTGGAGAGGGCCTCCGACCACGCCGTGTATATCGCCAACCACGCGTATTACCTCGTGACGGGGCAGGTGAAGCGGTAGCTACTTAATCCTCTTGTCTAGGAAGCTGTCTATCACCGCGGGGGTGGTCCTCTCCAACACCGCTTTCAAGAGTTTAGAGGCGTTGACGGCGTCCTCTACGTTGAGCACCTCTACAGGCGAGTGGATGTAGCGGGTGGGTATAGATATCGTCGCCGCCGGTATCCCCTCACGCCTAAACGCTATGGCCATGGCGTCGGTGGTGCCTCCGTATAGAACCTCCAGCTGGTACGGAACCCCTATCTCCTTGGCGATTTTGACAATGTGGTCCCTCAGCTGGGGGTGCGCTATAAATAGCCCCCCGCGACCCCCGTCGAGGACTTTGACGGCGGGGCCCTTGCCGATCTTGGTGACGTGTAGCCTGTCCCCCACCCCCGGCACATCCGCGGCTATAGTCGTGTCGAGCGCAATTGCGTAGTGGGGGTTTATCCTCTCAGCCGCTATCTGCGCCCCGCGGAGCCCAACCTCCTCTTGTACGGTGGCCACGGCGTATAGAGTCGTCGGCAACTCTTTCAACTCTCTCAAGGCGTACAGCATGACGGCAACGCCCACCCGGTCGTCGAAAGCCTTGCCGGTGACCACCTTGCCGTTTAGCACGGCAAATTCCCTGTCGAGTACAGCCACGGAGCCCACTTCCACGCCCATCTTCTCCACCTCCTCTCTGCTTGAAGCCCCAATGTCTATAAACAAGTCTTTGATCTCAGGCGCCTCCCTCTCTCTGCCCGCTGGGGTGACGTGGGGAGGTGTGGAGCCCACGACGCCTCGGATCCATGTGCCGCGGGAGGTTTTGACCCACACCCTCTGGCCCACGAGAGTCACCTCGTTCCACCCCCCGACGGGTCTAAACCTGAGGAACCCCTCCTTGTCTATGTGGTCAACCACAAGGCCAATCTCGTCAATGTGAGCCGCCACCATGGCGCGGCGCTCCGAGGCGCCGTGCTTGACACCAATCACGTTCCCCCACCGATCCACCACCACCTCGTCGACATACGGCTCCATTTCCCTAACCACCACCTCCCTCACCTCGTCTTCAAAGCCGGAGGGCCCCCTCGCCTCCGAAAGCCTTTTTAGGAGTTGGATAAACTCCTCCATGGTTGTAAGGGGTGGGGGTTCTTTAAAAAAGTGACTTTACCTGCCTTTGAACTGCGGCTTCTTCTTCTGTAGGAAAGACGATACGCCTTCTATGACGTCTTCTGTGCTGAATAGGAGGCCGAACTGGGCGGCCTCCAGCACCATGCCGGCCCACTGCGGCGCCTCGATGCCGAAGTTAATCGCGTATTTAGCCATCGCCAGCGCCAGAGGCGGCTTCTCCGCCAGCTTACTTGCAAAGGCCCTCAGCTCCTGCTCAAGCTTATCTGGAGGCACCACCTTGTGCACCAAGCCGAGCCTCTCCGCCTCACGCGCCGGTATTCTGTCGCCGGTGAAGATGAGCTCCTTTGCCCTATCTCTCCCGATGTGCCTCGCCAATCTCTGCGTCCCGCCGGCGCCTGGTATGAAGCCTAGGTTTATCTCGGGCTGGCCAAGCTCGGCGGTTTCAGACGCTATTCTGAAGTCGCAAGCCATCGCCAGCTCCAGCCCGCCGCCCAGCGTGTAGCCGTTCAGCCCGCATATAACGGGCCTGTCGAGTAGCTCCAGCCTGTCGTACAACATCTGCAACTTCCTAGATATCTTGAAAATTGTTACAGGTGTCGCCCCCATGAATCCAGTTACGTCAGCCCCCGCGGAGAACGCCCTGCCCGCCCCCGTTATTACCACCACCCGCACCTTTTCGTAATCCATCTGCTCAATCTCGTCGAGCACCTTCCAAAGCTCCTCGATCATCTTGGGGTTAATCGCGTTCAGCCTCTCCGGCCTGTTCAGTATAATCCAAGCAATGCCCGGCTCATACCTCACGATGAGAGTTTCGAGCTTCTTCTCCTCAGCTTTGACATATGTATAGAACCCCTCGCCGCTCTTCTTCCCAAGCTTCCCGCTGGCCATCATACTCTTCAGCAACGGGTCGGGCTCGTACTCCTCAAACCCGGTCTTGCCCCTCCACTCTTCTAGGGCTTTTACTATGGTGTCTATGCCTAGTTCGTCTGCGTATTCCAGCGGCCCCTTAGGCCAGTTTAAACCAAGACGGACAGCCTTATCAATATCTTCTCTAGTGGCGATACCCTCTCTAAGTAGGTAAGCCGCCTCATTCACCGCAGGTGCGAGTATGTAGGCGATGTCTATCCTATCCCCGGCGGACTTGGGCACCTCAGGCCACTGGAATTTACCCGGAGCTGGGTACTTGTAGAAACCCTCACCAGTCTTCACACCATACTTCTTCTGCTGACACCTTTCAGCGATTACGGGGCACGGGTGAGTTTTGAAGCCTCGTTTCAGCATGGCGTCGCCTATGAAACAGACTACGTCTATCCCAGTGTAGTC
>NZ_JBMFKV010000112.1:0-6617 GCF_049971835.1 Pyrobaculum sp. | reverse complement strand
GAAATATGCGGATTCAACCCCGCCCCCACCTCTGTCGATGGCTACTTCACAGACGCAGAGTTGCAGAACTTGCAGGGACAGACGGTGTGGTCTATGTACAGGATAGGGCACGTGACAGGTTGCAAGGGAGGCCAAGCTAGGATCTATTTCTACGATCCCCAGTACTGTCTGCTGTCTGTGTACTACGACCCCCAGTGGCAACCTGCTCAGGAGGGAGACAGCGGCTCTCCCCTCTTTCAGCTGAGATCAGACGCAATTGACAGAAGTTGGCACGTTAAAGTTGCTGGTATTTTCGTTAGGTTGCGACCTGCTGACAATCCGCAGTTTATGGAGTTCATGGGGGTCGAGTGTGTGAATAGATTCTACGGCTTGGGGTTTAGGTATGGCAACTAGGTTGCTAATTCTCTTACTGCTGGCGGCCGCGGCTTTAATGGCCGTAGAGGTGTATCACGGCCAAGTTGTAAAGTTTGGCAACCTCACTGTGGTGTACTCTGTTTACGAAATCCCGGCGGTGAGAGTTGAGCTAAACGGATGTGTCTACTACGTAGTACGTGGCCACGACCCGAAGATTGTAGACATGTGGCGCCGTACGCAGAAAGAGCTAGCCGTGTTTCACAACTTCACAGAGAGGTGGCAGAGGGAGTTTGAATTCAAGACGTGGCCTCTTATAGCTGACGAGCTTAGATCTGCCAACTACAGCGGATACCTAGATTTCTACTACTGTTGCGGCCCTCTTGTAAACAGGTCCCTCGCAGAGAGACTCTCAAAATCAAGCAGGTGGGTAAACAGGACGGTTTCGCTCGCCGACGCCGTGAACAAGACGCTTAGAGCCGCAGGTTTAGACGTTAGGGGCGTCTATATTAACGTGTGGCAGGGCTTCATAAGCGTGGAGGCCTTCACAGACCCCCGCAGAGGCCTCAGCCAATACGTCAAGGTGAAAGGCGATCTTGACAGTGTATTTAAAGCGTATAAAGACCTTAAACTGCTAGCGATTATAAACATAAAAGAGGCCCCGGCCCCGTCGCCCTACGTAGTCGGGCTCGACCTTGAGTCTGTCAAGGAGAAGCTAGCCGGGCTTAAAGAGGCTATATTCCAAGCGTATAGAGAAAGGGGAGTAGACATGAATCCCATCGACGTTGTCACCGGCATAGGCGCCAGAGAGGGGCTCTACTTAGTACTAATAGCGCCGCCTAATGAAACAGATTTTCTAAAAGCGCTTACAGAGAAAAGCGCCAAGGGGCTGGGGGCGTGCCCCAACGGCTCCGTAGTAATCTTCTTCAAGACCGGCGCCCGCGAGCTCGTCGGCGTCAGCATTCCGTGGCACCTAGCGGCGCTGGAGGTCGTAGCGATAGCGGCGGCCACCTCCGCCTCCGTCTACGTCGTTAAGAAAAAGTTAACCAAACCGAAATAAGAGGTTTTCCCCACCCACGTTTTCGCGGGGGCGTTAATCTCCCGGAGGCGCTTTGATACATGCTACGTGCGTCTATCAAGCCGTTCCAAACCCCCATGGGATTTATCTTGAAACGTGGGGCACTAAGTCCACCAGCACGCCGCTTCCTGAATAGATAGCTTCCTCTAGCGTGAAGAGACGCGGCGGTTCTCTGGCGTTGGCGATGGTTAAGAGTTGGCGTCTCAAGTCTTGCGGTTGCTGTGTGAGGCGACTAGGCGTCTGCCGGCTCATCAAGCCGCTTTGTTTTACGTTGTATCTACACCGCTATGTGTGGACTGTGAGTATGCAAACCATATATATCCCGGCACAGCGGCGCGTCATGAAGGTTCCGAAGCCCCGAGCGCTAGTGGGCGGGGCGTATTCAAAGCGCTTAGGCTCTTTATCTGGAGCGGCTTCAGAGCCCAGGGTTGCGGCGATTATAGTCGTGGTAGTGATAGTGTTGCCTATGTTTGCATTATCTCAAGTTTTAGAAATTCCGGAACAGAAAGGACAAAAGCTGTTCGTGTACCTAGTTGAGTCAGATATACCGCTTGGAGATGAGGTCCCCCATTTACCCGGCGCCAAGTGGGCTCTTGGCGAGCAGGCGCTGGTGGTGTTCGTGCCTAGGGACGTAGGGCGGGGCTTTGTACTATTTACAAACGAGACTGTGGACATACCGGCATACGACAGGAAATACTTCTTGCTAGCGCTCCCCGCGGGGGCCAAGCCGGCTAGGGCTAGGGGCAACGCCACGTTGAAGACACCAGACGGGGAATTCCCCGTGGTGTTTAGAAAGCCAGATGGGGGGTTAATAGAGATTGTGGCGGGGAGCGTAGACGAGGCCTTCAAAATATTGAGGGAGTTGGGCTTTCAGCCGGAGTTCCGCGGGCGGGCGAGACTTGAAAGAGGCGGCGGATCTAGACCGGACGGCGCGTCAGCCGCGGCGGCCGCCCCCGCCCCCAGCACTGGCGCCTCGCTATACGTCTACGGCGGGGTGTACTTCAGACCGGTGAGAGTGAGCAGTAGCTATACGGAATACGTAGTGCCAGTACATGGGGAATCCGGCGCCAGCGCTTGTAGAAACGTGCCCGACGCGGCGTATATCGGCTACGACGCGGCTTCGCTATCACTAGGCGTGTTAATTAAAGGCGGCTCTGTAGACGGCGTGTTGACAGCCGACGTCTACCGCATAAACGCCGACGGCACATGCACGCTTCTTCAATCCAGCTCCTACACCTTGGCTGACAGGGCCAGGTTGTGGATTTCTGGTGTTAATCTAGACAGTAGCCGGGGTAGCGAGCTGGCGGTTAGAGTCAGAGTTTATATAAACACGTACTCCGGCGTGCCGGCCGTTGGTATAAACGGCACTGTGCAGTACCTCCGATACTACTACCGTAACTACACACTAGCTGAGATGTTATACGCCACGGCCACAGACTACTATGGACAGCCGAGCGGATACTCGGTGGGTAGCTATATTGACAGAATTCTAATAGGGCCCTACGCCGCCTTCGACGGCCTGGTCGAGGGGACCTTCACGGGGGGCGTAGCCCTGCAGTTGACCACAGACGCCGTGGGCGGTACATGTCCGGGACTTATGTGGGAGCTGTGGCTCAACGGCATGTGGTATGTGGCGGGGTCAACGGCATACGGCAGTTATAACAGTGGGACTAACGGATGTTTTTACGAAATAAACACGGGGACTTACAGCCTCGGCGCCTATCCCTACAGCCTTGCCAAATCCTTCGGCGGGGCGCTCTCCTGGCTTGTCAAAATAAAGTTTGACAACGGCGCTACTCCATACGTGAGGGCTGTTTTCGTCAGAACCGCCGAGGTTTTCAGAGCATGGCGCTGGGTAGAGCAGTGGAAGGATTTCCCAGACGCCATGGATAAGATATGGAGGAACCCCTACGCGGCCTCCGTCCTCGAAATATACGGCGCCCCTTCCGACCCCCAAGCCGGCCCATATGTATACCACGGGCTCGTACTCCTCAGAGTTAATGACATATACGACACGTACCAGCGAATAATGCTCCAAGTCGCAGGACGCTCTGTGTCTAGTAGTTATGTGGATTATATAAAGGGGTTTGAAGTGTACATGAGGCTGTCAATTCCAACGAAGACTAGCTCAGGTTCGGCCTCTCTGTACAAGGCCAACTACATAAAAGGGACATCTATTGCCGATGTCACAAAGCCTTGGCTTATAGACGTCGCTCAGAGAGTTCTCGATGCTATAAATTTCATCTTAATCTTCGTGCCAAGCAAACTGGCGTCTCTACTCGCCTTCTTAGCAGGCCAGGCACTGCAGACCGCGTCAGGTAGCTATAACGTGGACGTACTTGATAGCAATAACGTGAGAGTTTGGTGGATTGCGCCTTGGGCCGGATCAGAGTCGGATTCGTTATTATTCGCCATAAGTCTCCCCACGGTGGCGGCAGATCCTTATGTGAACATGCCCATAGAGGTGAGAATCACCAAGATCTGTTTAGAACAATACTGCATCAGCCCAGATCAGGGACTCAAAGGGTATATCCAGCCGACAAATCCATTCATCTATTCTGCCTTAAGACACGCCGAGGTGAAAACATGGATGTTTAGAGGATTAACAAGCGCCGGTATGAAATACGTACTTACTTAATGACTCCTAAATTAGTTCTCTTCTCTGCCCTAGTTTTTTATTCTTTATTATGGCTCATTTTACCTTGGTCTAGGGCTGTGGCGTTGTTTATTGCAGGTGCTGCGTTCCTCTGGATCCTCTTCTTCTCGTCGCTGGTTGTAAACATTAAGCGTAGAGAGATAGTTGCCGCCGTAGCCCTCTCGACCCCCTTCGCCTTTGCGGCGCTGTCAACCGAGGCCTTGATATGGTACGGGCTGGGCCCCCTGGCGGCGCTCATCTGGCTTATATATCTCGCAAGGGGGGTCTACGGCAGTTGGCTTAAGGGAATTTTCTTCATACTTGGCGTGATGTGGCTACACGGACTTCTACTCATCGCCATAGATGTAACAACGGGGGGAGTTTTAACAAAGGCCTACGGCGTCGGCCTCCACCCATTCCAGAGGTGGAATGTTCCGGTTATTGCAGCGGCAGACACGTCGGCGTTGTACACAGCGGCTGAGGTATTGAAAAAATTATTAAAGCTCTGGCGATAGACGGGAAAGTCGATCCGCCAAGGCCGACGGCCACCTAGGCGCCGATTTGACACCTATTTTAGAGACGCTGTGCTTGCGCTAGCCCAAATCTCAGCAAATTTGTGATATAGAATGCCGCGTGTTAAACGCCACAGTGTTTACCACGCCGTCCTTAATGCCCGAGTTTACGTTGCATCTCCGCCGCTATGTGCGAATCAGGAGTACGCAAACCATATAAGGCCCGGCACAGCGGCGGGCGTGGCTTCGAAGGCCCGGGTAATGAGGCTTGTGGTGTTGGCGGCTTTGGCGGCTGTTGCCTTTGTGGTGCTGGGGTTTCAGACGCCTAGCCCGGGGATTACGCTGAGGTTTGAGCTCTACGAGGCCGGCGTAAAGAAGAGCGACCTCTTTACAAGGCCTGATGTAGCCGCCGCAGTCTTCGTAAGAGCCGTCACGCCGGATGGAGAAGTGGCAGTTTTCTCAGGGCCCACCAGAGGCTCTGTACACATACCAGCCGGCGCCCTCGCCGACGTGGCTAAGAACTGGACTGAATTACTGAGGGCGAGGGGGCACGACCCCGAGGACTTCTTCACATCGCTTATAGTCAGCCTGGCGGTTGTAAACAAAACCAGCGGGAGGCCTCTGTTCTACACCACCTACTTCCTAGACTACCCCCCAGCCAAGGTGGCGAGAGGAGACAGAGAGCTGATATACACGCTACATGTGGCAAAGGGCAGGGGGGAGTGGAGGGCGCATGTGGCTAAGGTGGATAGAGAAGAAAAGAAAAACCCTCTCTCTACCTTTAGCCTAGCCGCTTACCAGCCGCCGTATGTAGAGCCGCCTAAAGATGTATATTGCGTGGTGTATCCCTCAGATATCCCGGCGTCTGTCTGCTGGTATAGAAAGGCCTGGGTGGGAGTTGACAACTTAACCGCCGTGTTTCCCTCTACGTACTTCACAAACTACAACGGCAGGCTGTATATGAAAGTGCCTGTTGTCATGGCGGTAAACAACTTTACATACAGCGGATCCGTAGAGATTACCATTGGCACTTTATCAACTACTTCACAATTCGCCATAGGCGCCGCAATCGCCGCGCCTGGCGACGTATCTCCCTCTATTAGTCTCGGCGGGTGGAGCTGGGGAGGCCAGCAGTACTTTTTAGCTGACGAGCTGTTCCTCGACCCCACTAGATCTGGCTGGATTTGGATATGGGGGAGGCCGGTATTTGCATCATACCGCGTGGAGTACTGCGCTGGCTTCTATTGTACTGACCTCGGCGAAGAGGATTATTTCTACATAGCCGATGTATACTTCAGCGGCAACACGATTATAACCGGCAAGTCCTTCGGCTTGCCTCAAGAAATTGTTAGTTTATTCTACGGCGGCGTGGATAAACAACAACTCGTCATTTCCAACACGGCGCTTTCAGACGGCAAGTTAGACCCCGGGGAGACGGTTTGGTTTAGCCAGATATTCCCCTATTTTGACAGATGTGGGGCTGATTTCGAAGTGGGGATCCCAGTGGGCGCTATTGTATTAGCTGTGTTGACTAGAGTGCCTGTTCCAGTAGTTCTGCCTAAAGGTGTATTCCCCGGCGTAGACATTTCGCTTTCTGTACAAGGCGCCACAATATATGTCTTAGGCTCGATAAGCAACTACGGCGACCACCCCGGCGTCCCCACCGACTACAACGCCCCTGAGTACATATACGCCGCCGTGAGCAAATATCAGTACACCGCGACGGATCTGTGGGGCAACACCTGCCGCTATCAAGTACCCTCCGGCATATACATAGAGGCTAGGTAAACCCCTCCTTTTTCCCTCCTACCTTTTTATCGAAGGAGAAGAGGGCGGAGCTGGCCGTAGGTAGAGATGTATAGGTTTCGGCCAAGGAGAGGCGAAGTCATAAAGGGAGATGGAAGACCAGCGCGCCAGCGCAGAGGGCAGAGGCGAGACGGAATACACGACTACGACGGCTTTGGTGGAGAATGGGAGGTGGAGATATGGTGAATTAGAAGTAGCTCTCAGAGGCGCCAACCAATGCGCCTGGGGCCACCTG
>NZ_JBMFKV010000111.1:0-6624 GCF_049971835.1 Pyrobaculum sp. | reverse complement strand
TGGGGGTTAGGCCCACGGGGCTTGTGGGGGTCATGGCGCCGCAGAGCCCGGAAAACGCGCCGTGGCTAAAGGTTGTCCCCTTCGTCTTCGACAGGTGGGAGGGGGAGGTGAGGCCCAACCCCCGGGAGGTTGCCGAGGCGAGGTGGGTGGCGAGGGAGGAGCTTGTGGAGGAGGAGTGGATGGGGCGCTACGCATATGTTGCTGGGAGCTGGGTTATCTGGGGCCTGACCTTTAGAATTCTGAAGGCTCTCGTGGACTGCGGCCTTTTTTAACTTTATATAGTGGCAACGGGGGTTGTACGTGTCTTGTGAAGACGTGGCGCTGGGGCGGTACCACGTGCTGGAGGGGCCGAGGCTTAGGATTAGGGCCTCCGCCGGGAGGGCCCTGGTGGAGCGGCACTACGGCTTCGTTGGCCACGCCGTGGTGGAGCTATGTAAGTGGACTAAGGACGCCATTGAGGGGGGGAAGTCTTGCTACAAGGTGAAGTTCTACAACGCGCCGGCGGGGGGGTCTCATAGATGTGTGGAGATGAGCCCGGTGGGGCTTGTCTGTAGCAACCGCTGTGTCTACTGCTGGAGGCCCACGGAGGAGTTCGACGCCTTTGTCCTCGACGAGAGGTTCTACATGGAGCCTGAGGAGGTGGTGAGGGGGGTGCTGGAGGAGAGGAGGCGCCTCCTCTCGGGCTACTGGGGCCACCCAGAGGGGCGGAGGAGGGTTAAGGAGGCTCTTGCGCCCACCCACTGGGCCATCTCCCTCTCGGGGGAGCCCACTATGTATCCAAAACTGCCCCAGTTGATTAAGCTGGTGAAGTCGCTTCCCCACACCAAGTCTGTATTTCTCGTCACGAACGGACAGCACCCCGACATGCTGAGGAGGCTTATTGAGGAGGACGCCCTGCCCACCCAGCTCTACCTCTCCACAAACGCGCCGAACAGGGAGCTGTACTACAGGATAAACGTGCCGGTTTACAACGTGGAGGACGCCTGGGAGAGGTGGCTGGAGTCTCTGGACATAATCGCCAAGGCCCCCACGAGGACTGTGCTCCGCATCACCCTGATCAGGAGCCTCAACTACGACGATAGGTACATACCGGAGTTCGCCCAGATCGTGAAGCGGGGCAACCCCCACTTCGTGGAGGTGAAGAGCTACATGCACCTCGGCCACTCCACCTTTAGGCTAAGGAGGGAGGACATGCTCAGCCACGAGGAGGTTAAGGAGTGGAGCCGCAAACTGCTGGGGGAGCTGGAGAGGCTGGGCGCCCGCTTTGTCTACATGGACGACGACGAGCCGAGCCGCATAGTGGTGCTCCAGAACCTAGACCGCTACGTAGACCGCTGGATTGTGCCCCCCGGCTCCGCCTGACGGCAGACGCCGAGGCCGAGGCCGTCGAACAGCGCAAGGCAGTTTTCCAACATCTTCGCCAATACGCCGTCTACGGCGAATTCCCCCAGCGAGTAGAGAAGCAGGTCGAGGGGTACCCCTCTGCACATTCTCTTAATCTCCGCCGCCTCCTCGAAGTAGTCCTCGTACCTCGGCAGTACCACTATTATGTCGAAGTCGCTCGCGGCGCCGTGCCTCCCCGCCGCCCGCGAGCCGAATAGTAGAACCGAGACGCGGCCCCCGTACCGCTCCACTATTGAAGATATGCAGTGGGAAAATCTCTCGGGGTACTCCCTCACCCTTTCTACAAAAACCTCAATCTTAACCACAGATCTACACACCACCCGTATATATAGCCCACGGCGCGTGAAATACGCCGGCTCTAGCCTCCTCTAGGTATCTCCCGCCCGGACCAGCGCTCAACTAAGCTCACTATCAATTCCATTGCCGCTATGCACCTCTTGGCGGTGCCCTCCGTGTAGGGCTTCACCCCCCTGGCGGGGTAGCGGGCGAGTATGTAGTGGGGCTCCATCCACTCAGCCTCTCTAAAAAGCTCCTCCGGCACCTCCCTCCCCAGCTTTTTCAACACCTCCAGTAGCTCTGTAATGCTGTGGGTAAAGGGGTGGGAGCCAGTGGCGTCTACGATAAGGCCTTTTAAAAACATCTCCAGCGCTTGGTGTGCGTTGAAACACGCCAAGTTGTAAACCCCCGAGCGCAGTGCTATGTAAGCCATTTTCATAAATGAGGTTCCTCTCTCAAACCAGTCCTCCAGACCCACGGAGGTGACACGTCCCCTAAATAAATCAGTGTAATAATGTTTTTATATGTGGAGGATAAGTGTTTTATGTCGTCGGCCGAGTTGAGGAGGAGGGCTGGGGACATCTGGGGGAGGATTTTGGCGCATCCCTTCGTCGTGGAGCTGTACGGGGGGTCTCTTCCGCTGGAGAAGTTTAGGTACTACCTGCTCCAGGACTACAACTACTTGGTTAACTTCGCCAAGGCGCTTTCCCTCGCCGCGGCCAAGGCGCCCGACGTGTCGCTTATGAAGACGGCGCTGGAACTGGCCTACGGCACAGTGACGGGGGAGATGGCTAACTACGAGAGGTTGCTGGCGGAGGTGGGGCTTACGCTGAGAGACGCCGAGGCGGCGGAGCCTAATAGGGTAAACAGGGCGTATATGTCGTATCTCAAGTCTGTCTGCGCCTTGGAGGACTTCTACAGTTGCATGGCGGCGGTTCTGCCATGCTTCTGGAGCTACCTGGAGATTGCAGAGGCCCATCGGGACAAGCTGGAGGGGAACCCAGTCGCCGTCTACAGGCGCTGGGCCTCCGTCTACCTCTCCCCGGAGTACAGAGCCCTCGTGGAGAGGCTTAGGGCCGTGCTGGACAGCTCTGGGAGGCGCCCCGACGAGCTGTGGCCCTACTTCCGGGAGGCGTCTCTGTACGAGCTGGAGTTTTGGCAGGCGGCGTATGAGGGTCATTGAGGCTATTAGAAGGGAGCTGGAGCCGCTTAATAGGGAGATCCTGGCTGCCCTCAAGCCCAGTGGGGAGGCCCTTCGCAGGTTTGTGGCTAACCAGCTCTACATAGTGCCCCACGACTTGAAGGCGCTGTCCGCGGCCATGTTCAAGGCGAGGGAGGGGGACGAGTACCGCCTCGTCAAGTTGCTGGTGGACGGGGACTACAGGGCCTTGGAGCTGTTGCGGGAGCTGGCTGAGGAGGTGGGGGTGGCCTTCAGCTGGGACGCCGTGGACCCGTCGGCGGTTTCCTACACCCACTTCTTGAGCTGGCTCGCCCTGCACGGCACCTTGGGGGACCTCGCCGTGGCCATGACGGTGAACCTCCCCGTCTGGGGCGAGAACTGCGCGGCGCTGGCGAGGTGGGCAAGGGGGCGGGGCTACTCCAAGCTGGGCTTTCTGGAGATGTTCGCCGGGCCTTACGACGAGCTGGAGGCGGCGGCGGAGGCCGTGGCGGAGAGGTATCTCGACTGGGGGCGCTACCGCTTCGTGGCCAGGGCGATACAGAGGTACGAACTGGACTTCTGGCGCGCCGTATCCAGCACTTAAACATTTTGGAATTTTGAAATTCCAAAGTTTTTAAACCTTTTGGAATTGTGGATTCCGTGGATTTTTTAAACCCCTGGTGGAGGGGGAGGCTTGAGGAGAACCCCCATCTGACTAGGTGGGCCGAGACGCCTGTTAGGGGGGTGCCCAGCTTCGTCTACGAGGTGGAGCTGGAGCCCTACGCCCTCCACTTCCTATTCGGGCCGAGGCAGGTGGGGAAGACCACCGCGCCGAGTCTCTTGGTGAAGCGGCTTGTGTAGGAGGGTAGGGACCCCGCTCCATTTTTTTACTACACCTGCGACCTCCTAGCCGACTACCGGGAGTTGGCAGAGGTGTTGAGAGAGGTGACTAGGCTGAAGGAGAGGTGGGGGTTAGAAGCGCCTTTGTAATACTCGACGAGGTGACCTACCCTCAAGAGGTGGTACAGGGCAGTGCCGGAGCTGAGGCTGGGAATAGAGGTGAAAATAGGCAGAGCTGGCGCCGGGGGGATTGTGGGACAGATAAAATATATAGGAATCCCCCCCGACGCCGCCGAGTACCTATACCGAATAGAAAACACGCCGCGGGCAAACCGCGGCTTCTACAGCGAGGGGTAAAACGGCCAATGGGCGCATCTAAACAGCGGAAAAAAGGCACCTCATAGACACGTCAGAATCCACGGCGAGAATGCCACTTACAGCCCCCGTGCCTAGACCGCCGAAAAGGTCGAACCCCTCTTTGAATAAACATTTAAGTTCAACCCACGGCGGTTATGTGGAGTTAAAAAAACCTTGGATAGACCTCGACGGGTATATTAATACCAGGAGCAAGGAAGCCTTATATGAGGCGGAGTTGGCGCTGGATTTCTTAAGACAAGGGCTAATACGAAATGCAGCGGGAAAGGCGTTCCAGGCATGGAAGGCGGTCCTGGCACTTCTCGCCGCCAAGGAGGAGGAGAGGATACGCGGGAAATACCCCGGAGAGAAGAGGCTAAAGACCGGGAAAAAGATATCCGAGGCTTATTGGATTATTGCGTTCATGCCCACGACGAGGCTTAGAGAGGTGGCGCGTCTACTGGCAGAATCCATCGGCATGGAGGTATACTTCGCGACGGAGATAGCGCTTTCGCTTCACGAGTATCAATACAACGGCCCCGATAAGGAACTAATATTCAGCAGATACCGCACAGACGAGGAAGCCGCTAGAGATATATCGTTGCTAATAAACCTCGTGAGGAAATACAGCCAGTAGATCGGCGACCAGAAGCCAACCACACCTATCGGAGAGCTGGAATTTAGCACCCGCAGTGCCTATTAGTGGGGACGGCAAGACTAACCGACGGAACAAAGACTGGCCCCCTCCCCGCCCCGGCCGGGGGCCCCCGCTGGCGGGCAAAGGGCGGATCCCAGAGACTCGTCAGAGGGCCAACAACCCCCCCGGCGAGCTCCATGGCAATGAGCTTAGCCTTGAGCCCGCCCTAGTCACATTTCACACGGAGGGACGGATTCAGCCGCCGGGGACATAGGGTTCATAGACTTGGCGGCGCGCGACCCAGCGCCGTGGCTGGGCTGGACGTAGGCGGGGGGGTTGCGTATAGAATGAAAAAGCGGCTATGTTAAATGGCGGCTTTCCTCAGCCTGCCGCCAGCTCCCGCGTCTTGATTACGAGTCCACTTAGCCACAAACTGTTTAGAACACTTCCTAGAGCAGAACACCCAGAGCTTGTTTACGCAACACGTCTTCACCACAATTGCCCCCTCTCTAATCAGCCTCCCGCAGTTGGTGCACCTAAGCTCCGTGGGCCTTTGGACTTTAAGCTCGAACGGCATGAGCCTCCGCCACCAGGTCTTTATACACCACCTCCGCCACCTTCTTCCCAGACATCAACATTCCGCCGAAAATAGGCCCCATTCTAGGCAAACCGTATACGGCGCAGACGGCGATGCCGGCCACGTAGAGGCCGGGGGCCACCCTACCTGTGTGCTCCACCACCAGCTTCTCCGACACATCCGACCACGCCGACTTCTCCCCCACCACCTGTATCCCCAGCTCAGGCACCTTCCTAGCCGCCACGGAGACGACCTCCGCGTCGTGGCCAGTGGCGTCTATCACGGCCTTGGTCTGGGTGTAGAGCGGGTCGACGTGCATCCCAGACATCTGGATAGGCGTCCATATCCACAACAAGCCGGTGACCCTCGGCGGGTCCCCCCGGAAAATCACGTCGTCTACGTGTACCCCCAGTATAATTTTAGCGCCGGCGTCCACCGCCCCCGCCGCGAGCTTTGCGATGAGCTCAGCCGGGTCGACGGTGTAGAGCCCGTCCTCCGCCGGCCTGTACCGCACCTTGAAGTCCCTCAGTATGGGCACAGCCTCCTCCTGCACCACGATCTTAGGCAACATGTTGCCCCCAGGCCCTATCCCTCCGCCGAAGGAAAACCTCCTCTCGTACACCACAACCCTCAGCCCCCTCTCCGCCAGGTACCTAGCCGCGGTGAGCCCCGCAGGCCCCGCCCCCACTATAGCCACGTCGACGTCGCTGTAATCGTCCAAGTCCCTAAGCGCGTGTCTAATAATCGCCCTCCCAATCTTCAGCTCCATAAGCAACCACTCGATTCCAAATAAAAACGTTATCCCCCGCTATAACACTGAGGAGAAAAATTTATTATAGAAATCGGATAATGTGGTTATGTCGTGGAGACAAATCCACTGGAAGCTCTTTGGAATTGTAAGCGCCAGCTTTTTCCTAGACGGCGTCTTGTTCAGCCTCGTCCCAGCCACCTTCTTCCTACTAGAGGAGCTGGCTAAAAACGCCACGTTGATATTCGCCGCCAACTCCCTCGCCTTTATGCTAGGCGCCCTGGCCCTGGGCAAGCTGGGGGACGTCGTGGGCAGGAGGCTGGGCCTCATTGCCTCCCTCCTGATCTATACCCTTGGGACTCTGTGGTTCGTAGCCGCCTTCTGGGCAGACCGCCTCGACCTCGCTACGGCGCTGGCCACCACCTCGGTGATCAACTTCGGCGTGGGGGGAGAGGTGGGCCCCGCATACTCCGCCCTCGCCGAGTTCACCCCCCCGAGGAGGCGCGGCGCCGCCTTGATGCTCGCCGCCAACTTCTGGAACGCCGGCGCGGCCGTCATCGCAGTCGCCTCACTCTACTACGCCCAGATAACTGGCGACGTAAAGACAGCGATCCTCTACACCTTCGCCA
>NZ_JBMFKV010000110.1:0-6738 GCF_049971835.1 Pyrobaculum sp. | reverse complement strand
GCTGGTTAGGATCGGCCACGATGCCTCTGTAGTACATAGTAGCCACCACCGGGGTTGAGCCGTAGTAGTTGCACACGCGGATTATATTAGTATAGTTGACGGGGTCGCCGGTGAAGCCGATGACCGAAATTCTTGTGATGTTGTAGCCGTTGGTGTTGTCGAAGTAGTAGCTGACCTTGGCGTACGTACCCCTAGCAACTGTGGTGTCTGCGCCGGGGTACTTCATGGCTGGCGGCTTTGTGGCGTTCACAACCCAGTACGTTATGTTGGTAAACGTAACTGCAGCCGCCACCAGCGCCACCGCGGTCAACGCCGCCAGCACCACCAGCGGTTTGTAATTCCTTTTCCTCGCCATGAGTCCCCAGAACGTACATCTTTATATATTCAACGTTGTGCCGTGAAAAATACGTACAACGAACCAGACAGACGGTACAAGCGGCGACACCACCTACTGCCGCAGATCTGCTTATCGCCACTAAGACAAAATTTGTTATTATTTATTTTTCCACTGATTTGAGCGGGAAGGGGGACGTTGCCGAAATGTCAAAGGGTGGGGTGGCGGGGTGGTGGCTCTGTCTCGTCTGTGTTTTGATATATACAGCTCCCATATTCACATCGCTATTTGTATATACTCGGCACAACGTTGAATATTTAAACCTTGGAAAAATTCGCTACACATGGCTGGGAGAAGTAGAAACAGGTTGCTGGGGTTGCTTGCGGTGTTGCTGGGAGCCGCCGCGCTGTTTGCAACAGTGTCTATTCTAAACGTGACGTATTGGTACGTCAACACCACACAACCCCCAGTCACTAAGTACGTTGGCAACGACACCTATGTAATGAACGGCACATTTGTCAAGGCCGACTGGTACTACGACTCCAACACCGGTCTCAACATCACTAGGGTATACGTCACAGGCGTCCCTGGCGACATAGTCAACATCACCAACGCCCTCCGCGTCTGCAACAACTACAACGTCCCGGTGAAGATAAGAATCGTAGATGTAAGACAACTACAAGACTTCTACCCCAACTCTACCTATATCAGATACATGGCTGTAAAGTTCATACAGCCAACCAACGCAACCGATAACCAGGCGGTGATTCAAGACGAGAAGGTGGTGGATTGGTCCACGGGCTACGTGACGCTTCAGCCGGGCCAGTGCGCGATTCTAGGCGTCGACTTGACTATCGACGCCAACGCCCCCTACTACAAGACCCTAGCCGCCTACCAGATAAACATCGAGAAGGTGCCATCTGGCTGATGAGAAGCGAGGCGGCGGCTAGAACCCTACTCCTTTTTTTCCCCACCCTCGTATTCCTAATCGCCCTCACCGCGCCGGGGGGCGACTACGCATTCCGCACAGGCCCCCTGGCAGAGGTGGCGGTGGGCGAGGTGCCTAGCTACGTCGCCGTGGAGGGCAAGACTCTGTACCTCTACAGCTCCCCCTACGCCGTGTGGAGCTACCCGCGGGCCATATCTGTGAGCATATTCTACCCAACCTCCGTCCTCGTCTCCTCCACCTGCGGCGCCGTTGCAGTGGCGTCTGTGGGCGGAGCGCCGGGCAAGTACTACGTAGACCTGGCCGTGCCCCCCGGCGTCCAGGGCGACTGTTTTGTCAACTTCACACACCCCTCCGGGTGGAGAGACGCGGTTCTCCTCAAGATTAAGCTAATCGACTGGTACCCCGGCGCCGTGGAGAGGGCAGTGGTGGTTCTCAACGGCTCTGGCTGGCAGTTCGTCCAGGTGGGGGCAGACGGCATGTTCTACGTGTGGGAGCGGCCCCTGGCGAGGTTGCCCGTGGCTGGCTGCGTCTTTGTGTACAACAAGTCGGTGCTCCTCACCGAGATTCTGAACTACGGCGAGGCGGCGCCGAACATAGTGCCGCCCGTATACGTCCCGTCCCCCGGCGGCCAGCCCCGCTTCGGCGCCTTTATAAAGCTTGAGGGCACCTCCACGCTGTATGTATACCAAGCCCCGTGCCTCCGCGCCGTGAACCTCACCGTGCCGCCCCCGCCCTCCTTGAGGGCAAAGCTCGGCGTGTTGCTCCCCGGCTACGCGGGGCCCTACTTCGACTCGCCGACGCCGCGGACACACAGCGAATATAGAACGGCGCTGAGGGTCGTGAACTATACCGTGTCCGCCGGGAGGTCCTACAGGCTCTATATATACAGCTACAGCACCCCGGTGGGCATGTGGGGGGCTGTGCTGAGGTACGACTTCGGAGTGTCTACATACCTCACCACAGAGGTTTCGCTGTTTAGGCCAGCCGCCGCAACGGCGGGTCCCGCGAGGGCGGGCGACGTCTGGCTTTACGTGGCTAACGGCACTAGGTACTGGGTGTACAGCAGGACGCCGCCGTACTACACCTGCAACCCGCCCTGCGGCGCCCCGTCGGGATGGACTGAGCCGCTGTACGTCGTGGCCGACCCGGGGGGTAGCTGGGGCGGGTGGCCGGCGGTCGTGAAGGCGGAGAGGGAATTTCTAAGGCCTTGGAAAACGTAAAACTTATATATACAGGCTTCGTGGAGGCTATGAACTGGGTTGCCCTCCTCGTCGGGGTGGCTTCGGGGATGGCGGTGGCGTTCGGCAGGGTGTACGCGGAGCGGCTGACGGCGAGGTACTACGGCCTCGCCCCCCAGCTCCTCTTTAAGCACAGAGACGTAATCGTGCCCTTTTTAGTGCTGGCAGGGGCCGCGAATATATACGCGGTCTGGATAACCGTGGCCTACGGCGGCATCTCGGCGTGGAGGCTGTCGGCGCTTATAGGAATGGCCCTCGTGCTGGCGGCGCAGATAATCCAGCTAAACGTGGCTCTGAGGCCTTCGAAAAAAGACTTGGAACTCGCCCTCGCGTCGTGCGTCGCCTACGTCTACCTCTTCGCCCTGTACGTAGTTGCCTTGGCAACGGGGAGGTACAGCCTCTGGCTGTTTTGATATGGACGGGGTCGAGTCCCTCTTGATATCCGCCGCGGGCGGCGTGATCGCGGCCTTGGCGCCCCTCATCTACCTGATGTACTACACGAGGCCGGTGACCTTCACCGTGTGGACCGGGGCCCTCGTCTCCTTCATCGCCGGGTTCGTCTTCACGCTCCTAATCCAGCAGTGGGGCCACTTCTACGCCAGATTCACCTACCTACTCGCCCTGGCGCTGTTGCTCACCTCCCTGGCCTACACCTACTGGGGGATGTACAGGAGGCGCTGGACTATGTACCTCTTCGCAGCCGCGGCCTGGATCTACATCATACTCCTCGCAGTGGTGTCCAGGGCCCTGGGGCTGGGAGACCCCTTCATCATATAGCCGTGTTGACGCCGGAGGAGGCCGCCTCCCGGCTGAGGCGCTTGATCGAGGAGAGGTACAGTGGATGTGTGCTGTTTGCCACGCTTTTCGGCTCCGTAGCCAAGGGGAGGGCGGGGCCTCTCAGCGACGTTGACGTGGCGGTTAAGCTGGCCAGCGGTTGCGAGCACCTTGAGTTCTTGGTAAGCTTTTCAGCAGACGCCTCCGAGGTTTTGGGAATCGACGACGTGGACGTCTTGATACTTACCGACGACTTGCCCTACGAGCTGAGGTACCGGGCGGCGTCGGGGAGGCTGATATACGCCAGGGATAGAGAGATCTATGTGGAATACATGGTGACCTCCTTCTCCCTCTGGGCAGATTTCCAGATCCACCTGGCAAAGACCAAGGCTCGGGAGAGGTTTGCGGAGTCGCTATGGGTAAAATAGCGTCGCTAATCGCCTTGGTGAAGAGGAACGTGGAGACGCTTGACGAGCTGGTGAGGAGGTACGGCGCCGCGGAGGTGGTAGAGGACTATGTACTGCTAAATGCGTCTCTCCACTTGATGCAGGTGGCGATACAGGCGCTGATAGACGCCGCCGCCCACTTGCTCGTGGAGCTAGGGGCCGAGCCGCCGAGCAGATATTCAGACGTGCCCTCCGCCCTGGCTCAACACGGCCTCTTAAACAGCGGCGACTCGGCCTTGTTCAGAAAGGTGATTGGTTTTAGAAACGTTGTGGTCCACGGCTACGGCGCCGTAGACTCCGAGCTGGTTAAGAAGATACTAGAGGAGGGCCTATATAGAGATTTACTACGGCTAGCCTCCGTGATTTACAAAGAGGCGCTGAGACGCGGCGTAGATATTAGCCCACGCCACAACGTTAAATATTTATTTACGCACTATTCGTCCCTATGTGAATGTTACAGTGTTTGTTGTCTTGGCGCCGTTGGCTATGTGGATGTTTCCAGTCTACGTGCCGCCTAACTCCACGGCCACGATCTACGCAAGTCTGCCGCCCGGCCTCTGCAACGCCACCGGCGTAATCCACGTGAGCCAGCCGGTGGCGATTGCCTGCGTGAACACGGCGCTGGCGCCCACCACCCTCAGCGGGTACGTGGCGGTGGAGTACCCCAAGCCCCCGCCTCCGCCCAGCGTCCCGGCGCCTGAGGCGCCTATACTGGCGGTGGCGGCCGGCGTAGCGGCGGCGGCTGGCCTCAGCCACGTGGCTGGCAACCGCCGCGAACTGCTCGCCGCCCCGCTGTTGCCGATAGTCGCCCGCATCAAGAGGGCAACCGGCGAGGATCCCGCTAGGCGTGAGATACTGCGGGTGGTTGAACAGCTGGGCGCCGCGACGCTGGCTCAGATAGCCAAGGCCACGGGCAAGGGCTGGGGCGCCGTCCAGTGGCACGTCTACGTGCTGGAGAGGGAGGGCAGGCTGAGGTCTATTAGGATAGGCCCCATGACCTACTACTTCACAAACCCAAAGAAGGCGGCTGAGGTAATCCTCGCCTCAGTGAATCCAGACGCACTGCCGCTGGAGGATAGGGAGAAGCTAGACTTCCTAGCGGCGTCGGCCTCATGAGGCGCCTGGCTTACCCCCTCCTTATCCTACTGGGAGTCGCGGCCGCCTACGCGGTTCTTTCATTTCTCAACCCAGTCCAGTGGCGCCTCAACGCCACCCTGCCCCCGGTGTCTAAGGACGTCAACACGTCGCTGTACCCCCTTGTGAGGGGGTGGTACACCGCCGTCGATGTGAACGCTACGTATTACTACATGAAGTTTATGCCGGGGTGGCCTGAGCAGTACGTCGTCGGCTTGTTCCGGGCGAGAGACCCCGGGTGGCAGGCCAGGCTTGAGGCCGTCGCTAGGGCGGGGTCGCCCGGCGGCACCTACGCCATTTCGCTGGGAGGGCAGGTGCAGATCACCGACGTGCAGAGCGGGGGGCCGTATGTCCCCACCACCGCGCCGCTGGCGTGGACAACCACGACGACAAGCCGCTACTCGGTGCTGGCCAGGGCCTGGTTTAACCAGGGCGGGATATACGCGTGGCAGTGGGTGAACTTCACGGCGGAGCCTATGGCAAGGCTCTACAGCCAGGTGTTTAGTTGCGGCGTTTCGAGTTTTACCGAGGCCTTCAACTGGTGCACGGAGCCCTACAGATATGGCTGGGACGGCGCTTCCAACACCACGTTGATCAACTTGCCGTACCGCACGGTGACATACGGCTCCGAGGCGTGGATAGAGGTGTCGTCGACAGTCGGCAACCCGGCCCCCAGCCTGAGGCTACTAGTAGACGGAGCCGGATCTGGTGGATACGGCGTGGCGGCCCTCGTCGTTAACCTAACGGCACTGGGACAGGTCACTACAGGCAACACAATCCGCGTCCAGCACCTATACGGCCTGCTTCAGAGCGATATCCCCATCAACATCGGCTATATTGAGTTTCAGGTACGTAAACCCGACGGCTCTGTGGTCTATCTCTACCTAGTGAGAGACGACGGTTCGGGTACTACTCAAATATTCGACGTGATGAGCGGCACCGCAACCTCCATATGTTCATACACGATCGGCACAGGCGCCACCGGGTGCCCGACCAACCACATAGTCGTGAGGCTAGGCACACTGTCGCAGACGTGGACAGATTTCTACAACGGTGCGATCAGCACCTACGTAGGCCAAGGCGTAGTGGAGAAAATAGCATTCGTAGCAGTGGACCTCTATTATGCCTCTGGTAAGTGGAATGCCGACTTCTTTATCTACTGGGATAACCTCCAAATTGGCTACTACAGCTGTTCGCTTCCCAGCAACGTGGCGGCGCTGACCAGGGGGGCGGACTCACGGGTGTATGTGGACGCCAGCTACAGCCCCTCTACGCCGCCTTCTTTAGCTACTGAGGTGGATGCCTACGGCTCCACCGGCGCCGTATCTAGCGACTACGGCTACTCAATAGCCGTTTACAGACTGCCGTCCCCGGTACCAGCGGCTGGCGCCTCCATCTCTGTGAGGGGGCTGTATGTGAGAGACGCCGCAGATGCGCAGAACAACGCCGCTTTTGTAGCCGTCGGCGTCGACACAAACGGCGACGGGACAGCCGACGTGGAGTATATCTACTACCGCACAGACGGCGCCACGTACGCCATAGTCTCATCCTTCGTAAGCCCCGGCTCGCTTATATGCACCGGCGCGTGTACCAACACGACGCAGTACCGCTTCATAAACCTCGGCGCGATGGCCAGCGGAAGCACCTACACCTGGTCTATCACCCTCGGCGACCTCCCCGGCGCGGTCGTCGGCGTGGCGCTGGGCGTGGCGGACGCCAGCGGCAACGCCGCTGGGGCTACAGACGACTTCTGGGTTTATTGGGATGACTTGACTGTGACGTACAGCGCGTGTCCTCCGCCCGCCGGCTGGAGCTCGCTGGGCTACGTCTGGCAGTCTTACAGCTATCTGCTGGCGACGGCGG
>NZ_JBMFKV010000109.1:0-6768 GCF_049971835.1 Pyrobaculum sp. | reverse complement strand
TCTTTCGTTCTCACTCCTTGTCTATGGGCTGAACCTAAAAAATGTTCTGCTTAGCGTACAGAGATGCTACCATCAGCAATCGCCAGTCATGTGGTGGGGTCCCTCCCCAGCGCCCTGAGCGTGGCCACCTCAGCAACTCCTCTATGGAGGCTTCTCTATTTCTGACCTCCTCCTAGCATTGAAGGGCGAGGTTTGCCAACGCCTCTATCAGTTCCAACCGCCGATGGGGTGTCTATTGAGTTGCCAATGCGCCATTTCTTCTGCGTCTCGTCTATGTCCCCCTCTTCTGCAAGCTCTTTTAGCCATCGTCGTCTAGTAGCGACAAGACTTGGCCGAGCTCCTCTTCGGCGGCTTTACGGGCCCTCGGCGGGAGCGTGGAGAGCCCCCTGGCGACTAGCTGGCCGAGGGCTGTCTTTGTGTCTGGAGGGAGGGCCCTCACAAGCGCGGCGGAGCCGACCAGTTGCGCCAACTTCGCCAGAGCCCGCTCTGCCGCCCTCACTACGCGCTCCCTGCCGAACATCTGCAGTAGCTCCGCCACCGCCACGCGCCCTCTGTACTTGCTCTTCCACTTCGTGCGTTGCCCCCGCTCGTAGAGGTACGCGTTCTCCCCGTCAGAGAGAGCCCACCAGTACGAGTTCCCGAACCTTCCGATGTAGAGCCCAATCACGCTATCTTAAGACAGAGAGAGGTTAAAAACCTTACGCAGAACCCTCCAGCTCTGGGCTCAACGCTCCCGCCCCGTCTCTGCCAGCTCTTCTCTCCATGGCGTTCTTCCATCTGCCACGAGGGCCGTGTATGGGAGGGCTAGTGGGCGTGGCGACTAAGAGAAGGGCGCCTCTTCTGCTCTTCTCCCGTCGGCGAGCCGCAGTACCTTCACAGCAGTAGGTAGGCAGACGTCGCGAGGATGTAGGACGACAGTGCCGTGTCTTCCAGCTTCGAGGAACGCGCCTCAAAGGCGCCGTATAGCTCCACCGCCACGAGGGGTGAGTAGGCCACCGCCTGGACCGAGCCGGAGACCTCGAAAGCCCAAGCGCGTCTTCTCAAGATCTCCGCCTTCCGCACTAGAAGAAAGGTGTATTCACCCCACCGCTCAAGAGAGAAGTCGTGTTGTACGGCGGAGGCGTAGAGCGGCTGAGGCGTGTACGCCCGCTCGCCAGCCGCCTCTCCGTTGACCCGCTCGCTGGAGTGTTGCACGCTTTTTACCCTCATGTCCCGTAACACTCTTCCGTATTTAATACTTCTTTACGGGGGCCCCGTTGCAACAAAGCTATATGGCTATTACAGCGGCCTCTCCTACAATTAGCTTGAGGAGGTTGCCATAGCCCACGTTTTTGCCCGCCAGGCTGGTGTCCGTCGTCTTCTCCATAAGGGGGGAGACCGCGTTTTCAATAGCCTGGGAGCTGTCGGAAGTCTCCTCGGTCCAGATACGGCTACGCCAGTCCCAGACCTGCGACGAGAAGTCGCTAGGTCCGGAGGCCAGCACTACGAAGAGCTGGAGCCACTCCCTCCTGACGAAGAGCGCGGTGACGTAGGAGGCCGCCACCTCCCACTCGTCCACGTCGGACAGGCGGGAGCTCTCCAGTTGTGAAGGCCGCACGTAGCTATTTCTCCGATGTTATAAAAACATACTCTAGAGGAGGCTAGCTACTATACGACGAGCTGTACGGAGTCTGCGGACATGAGGCCCACTGCTCTTTCTCTCCCTGCCTTGCAGACGACGTTTAGCCGTGGCAGGTCTTCTACAAAGGGGGAGGAGAAGGAGGAGAGGGTGGCCAGCTCCCCTTCGCTGTTGTAGGATATGGCGTTGTTGTGCCACGTGGCGGCCTCGCGCCGAGAGGTGGCGGGTATCCTCTTCCACTCTACAGACGAGAAGAGGGGGTCGATTGTGAGTAGGAGGAAGTCCGCCTCCAGGCCAGCCTCCGCCGACCGGGCTTCCGCAGACTGGTAGTACTGGGAGTGGTAGCTGGGCGACGCGCCCCGCACGGAACGCGACGGCGCCGCTGTTTAAAATTTTGTCTTGTGGCGCCCCTTCATGCGGGCTAGACGACTACGTAGATGGCTGGCTCGTGCCTGACTCCGGTCTTGTCCAGGTATTCGTGTCTGCTAGAGGACACGCGGAGCCTGCTAGCCCCCTCCGCCATTAGGTACGCCACCTGCTCCAGCTCCCTGGCTAGCACGGATATGGTGGGTTTTGCGGTAGCCTCGTAGCCACCCTCGACAACAGTCTTGAGGATGTGGGCGCGCGTCGGCTCTGCCTCTGCGTCCTCAAAGTAGCGGATGGTGAATTCGCTCCACCACTTGAGAGAGAACATGAGAAGGAACAGGTAGGAAGCCGTTGAGGAGTGGACGGGCGGGGGGTGTGACGATATGGACACCACCTCCCCGTCTGCAGTACTACGACGTTTGGAGGCCAGGTAGCTAAGCCTCACGCGCCCTAAACCGCCAGCCACTTAAAAGTCTTCTTTGGCCCTCCCCGCCGCTGTCGTCCTAGGGAGGCTGGCGGGGGCCTTTGGCGGGCCTAGACGACGGTAGGCACTAGGACATCAGCGCCCCGGTGCTTGAAAAGGCGTTGGTGGCCTAGAAGACTATGTGGGAGGTTGTGGAGTTGTAGAGCTCGTAAAGGTGTTCCATCCAGTTATCCACATACCTATCAAGCTCGATCTCGGCTACCTCTTCCATCCAGTGGAGATCTGTGAAATAGAAAAGGGCGATCCGTCTTCTAATCTCGCTAGTACTCAAGCCTAGAGGATCCGCCGCTAGCCACTCCGAGTCTCCTTCACTTCTATAATTTCTCCACGTGAAGAGATCGTATACCTTGTCACCCTCTACGAAGTCCCGCGTGAGAGAGAGTCCTACTACCAATTCTACACCAGAGGCTCCAAGCACCCCTTCTACATCATAATAATAATTTGGCGATGCTTTCCTCATACAGCCCCCTTGTACCTGGCTACCCCCGCCTCTCTGCGTAGCGTGGCAGGAGTGGCCCACGCCCGCCATACGGCTACAGTCACGCTACCCATCACACCTAGACTGGCGTCTTTTTAAAAGCTTTACCTGGGCCCAGGGAACCCCACTAACGGTCTGTCGCCCGCTTTTTAATTCCTGGCCCTCCTGCTCTCTGTGCGCGTGAAGGGGCTTTACTACTACGTAGAGGTCCCTACCCACTACTTCCTCTTTGGCAACCCGAGGGTGGACTGGGAGTTCGCCGACGCCTACACCACCAACATCCGCAACGAGCTCTCCATCTACGACTTCGCGTTCACAGTCAGGATGTGGAACTCTTCGTGTAGAGGGGGGAGAGGGGGCGTGAGGGATCTCAGCGTGTCGTACTACAGTGAATACAGGATATATACCTGCGAAATGCGCGACAAAATAGAGCACTGTGTCGAATTAACGTCGCCGAACTTGGTGGAGGCAGAGGCGCGGGTGGCCATATTAGAGCGCGGAGGCGTGTGGCTCTGCAACCCGAGCTCCCTCTCCAGGGTGGCGTCGTCCCTAGTCCTCTAGACACTATCCACATGGCGCACCTAGCCGCTACGCAGAAGAGAGGTTGGCTAGACGACGAGGTGTGTAAACGGTTCGTGCCACAGCTCAAGGCGGTTGCCCCGCACCGCCTCTGTGTATAGGACATAGGCTTCAGTACTTCCGTCGGCTAGGGGCGGAGTGGCGGAGAGCAGTAGCTTAGAGTGGCTAGCGGAGTCGCCCACCCAAAGCCCGGTCTCCGATACGTCGACCCTGCTTCTGGCGGCTGGCATGATCTCTCCAAACCGCAGGTGGAGGAGGAGGCTCTTTCTACGCCTCCCTTCAAAATACCTCACCAGGGTGTACGCGTAGTTGAGAAACCAGACGAAGGAAAGCTTCTCGGACCTCACAAAATTCGTTGGAGGTGGTTCAGTTTTTAACTGTCCTCTTCTGCAGGCGCCTTGGGGCGCCGTTTCTGTCCCGTATCTGTCACTCGGGGTAGCTAAACAAAGGGGGTACTGATGCGGATCGTGAGTTGAGAAATTGGCTCGCTCTCTTCGCCTATATGGGAGAGGTCGAGGTGTAGCTCCAGCTCGTTTCGAACAGATACTGAGGTGAAGACTGTGAGTCCTAGTTTAGCTTCGCTTACCTCCATCTCTTCTACTTCCTCGTATCTGTCAATATAGGAGACCGAGATCTCCTCCCTTTCTGTGAGAGCGAGTGAGAGTGGCCCTACGCTACCCTTTACGTAGATCTCCCTCTTGGCGTAATAGACCTTGTGAGAGTGCTCGTATACGTGGCCTAGAGGGCGTACCCTCACACAGCTCTGTAGCGCCCCTCTTTAAAAACTAACCTCTCTCTGCCACGTCTCTGGTGGAGGGGCTAGACGACTATGGGCATCAGCCTCTCTACGCCATAGAAGCGCTCGGCCTCCTCCCTCCCTGTCTGTTGAAGGTTGAGACCTGCCACGTGGCTGACGAGCTGGCAGACCATGCTAATGTAGATCTTCGACTGGCCACCCACCTGGTAGATGTAAGACAATAGCTTCTCTATGGCGATAACGGAGCGGGTGCCACCTATCTCCCACAGCCCCAGAGAGAGCTTGGCCCCGACCCCCTGTATGAAGAGGCCGGGGATAGAGAGCTCGCAGGTTGCGGGCCTCTGCCCGTGGTAGATGGCGCCACCCTCATAGCTCGGCTTGTGTATTCTCACCACGCGACACTATGGTTCACATATAAAAAGCTACCGATAGGCGGAGCTTGGCGTAGACGCTGAAACTGGGCCAGATTTCATGACGGAGAGGAGGCCAAGCTTATTAGCCGACCGTCTGGGGCCAGGGCGAGGTTCCCGCCGACTATGTGGAGGGCCTGGGCCTCCCCCACGGCTACTGGCCTGACTCCTATCGCCCTGGCCTTCTCTGCGAAGTAGACGTCTTCTCCCATAGGCTTGAGGGAGAACCAGGGGCGGTCCAGCGACTTGAAGACCTCTGCGTCTATCAGGGCGAAGCCCAGGCCGCAGACGTCCACCGGGAACATCCCCTGTGGCGCCGCCCTGAGGTTTGTGTACGCGCCACCGTGCTTTACGTGGAGGTTGAGCCCCCTCAGGTTCTTCTCCCAGTACACCCCGCAGACAAACGGCAGATCTGCGGCGAGGAGCTTGAGGACCGCCGCCACGTCTGTGGGCACTATGTCCGAGTCTATGAAGAGGATCCTGGCCGCCCCCTGCGCGACTGCGTACTCCACACCCGCCTCCCTGGCTACGTCTACGGCGTAGTGCTTGGAGAAGAGCACCCTCACCCCCGCGACGGGGGAGAGCGCTGTGTATATGTCCAGGAGCCTGAGCGTGAAGGCGTGGTGCACAAGCCCGTCGCCACCTAGAGGCGTGACTATGGCGACTACCTCCATAGCCCGAGGAGGCACTCCGCCATGCCTCTGAACCTCTCTCTTGAGATTCGGGCAACCTCCTCCCGGTCCCACTTCTTCTCCAAAGCCTCTCTAAATAAAGAGTTGAGCTCCTCAACGTCTACAGCCTCGCCGAGCTTCTCGCGCCACCTCTCAGCCTGCTCCGCCAAGTTGAGCCTGTTTTTCGCGAGGGCGCCAGTGGAGCTGTCCACAAGCTCCGGCCCGGAGCCAGCTGTGGTGGTGAGGACAGGCGTGCCAGAGACGAGGGCCTCCGCCATCGCCATGCCGAAGGCTTCGAGGTAGACGGTGGGCTGGACGAAGAGCTTCGCGCGGGAGAGCAACTGCCTCTTGACGTGCTCCCCCCTTTCCCCGCCTGGGAGGAGGAGGAGCGAGACGTTCCGAAGCCTCTTGGCCACTCTGCTGTACTCTGCGTGCCAGTGGAAGTGGTCTGGGAGCGTGGGGCGCCACGCCAGGACGAATCTGACTGAGGGGTTGAGCTCCGCCAGCTTCAAGACGTAGTCTACGCCTTTAGACGGGTGGGGCCTGCCTAGGTACAGCACGTACCTCCCTGGCTCTCTAGACACCTGGTAGAACTCGCCCCGCACGGTCGGCCTGCAGACCCCGTCGACGCGTACGCCCAGCTCCTCTCCGTAGCGCCTCACCGCGTGGGTGTACACCACCAGCTTGTACCTCCCGGTCAGCGGGCGGGAGAGGTCGTAGCCATTGCGCACCACCACGGTGGGGCGCCTGTAGAGGAACTCCCACTCCGCCACAGACGCCGTGGAGGACATGTCTATGACGTAGTCGCAGAGAGACAGCTCCCTCCTGTACCGCTTGGCCAGCCCTCTCTCCCCCCTCCAGTCGAAGTAAGAGGGAGGGACTGGCAGGTGCCTAACCCCCTCTGGCAGAGACGACTGCGGAGTGGCGAACACTACCAAATCCGTTTTTCCGAGCTCCGCCATCTCAAGCAACGCGTAGTAGGCTATGAGCTCCGCCCCGCCGTAGCCAGTAAACCTCCAGGGAGGGAGGGGCGCCATAGAGGTGGAGACTAGGCACACCCGCATGAGGTAGAGAAGTAGCTAGCTAAAAAATCTGCGCCCGCTAGCGGACAGGAGGCATGGCTAGTGGCTTGTGGCGCTCTGTTTACCACCGAAAAAGATTTGAAAATATTTAAAGATAGGTGTAAAGGAAGTGTGTCTTTACGTTGTCCCTACTGCGGGTCTGAGAAGCTGGTGGTCAACCCCGAGGGCGAGCTCGTATGCGCCACATGTGGCCTGGTAGTCGACGAGTGCGCCACGTGCGAGTCCGAGAGGGGGCTGAAGTTCCTCCCGAAGAGGGGCGACATCCCGCTACCTATCTCCCCCCTGGGGACGTACATTGGGAAGAAAGACGCGCGGAACAGCAA
>NZ_JBMFKV010000108.1:0-6801 GCF_049971835.1 Pyrobaculum sp. | reverse complement strand
GTGAGAGATGGGGAGATTCTGCCCTAGAGCGAGAGCCTCCTTCTCGGTCTCAGCGTGTTTTTAGCCCCTCTCACCAGCCTCTTGGCTTTTTCCACGTCTACCTCCCTGCCCTCTTTTAGACAGGTGCCTACGATTGCCCCGTCGGCGATTTTGAGGAGGGTTAGGGTGTTGAAGCAGATTCCGCTCCCCACCAACACCGGCAGATCTGTGTGGGCCCTCGCGACGGCTATGTCCACTGGGTCTGGGGGCTCCCCCGTCTTTCCGCCGGTTATCACAATGGCGTGGGGCCTCGCCCTGGTTGTGGCTGTCTCGACGGCCTCCGCCAGCGTCGGGGGGTAGATGGAGCGGCCGTGTTTTACGTGGACGTCTGCCAGCACCTTGACGTCTCTTAGGTAGGGGGCCTCGGGGGTCAGCACGCCGGATTCTGTGAGCACTATGTCTGTGTAGGCGTTGCATCTTATAAATCTGCCGCCGGCGTATTTCGCGACGAGGGCCGCCTTTCTACAGGCGTTGCGTAGTAGGTTCACGCCGACCGGCACCGACACCTCCCGCACCACGTCGCGGGCGGCCACGGCGACTGCGATGGCCCTCCGGAGGTCGGCGCGGGGCTTGTAGGGGGCGTCGTAGTAGTTCTCCACAATTATGGCGTCTACCCCCGCCTCCTCCAGCCTCTTGGCGTTTCTAACGGCGTGGTTTAGATAGTCGGCGTCGTCGATCTGCAGTAGGTGGAGCACTCCGATAATCACACGCGACGCCACCTGTCCCTATATATACTTGTCCGCCCCGTCGGCGTCTCCCCGCGGAGGCCGGCGTCTGTGGCGAAATGTTCAAATACCCCCTCTTTGCATGGGGGCGATGGTTTATCCTCCGAAGACTTTGATGGTGGGGAGGTGCTCCCGCTGTGGGAGGAGGATATACGCATTTGAAGATAGGTATGTGTGTAAGAAGTGGGGCTACGTCTTCTGCGACGTCTGTGCGAGGAAGCTTCAGTATAGGTGTCCAGACGGCTACACTCCGCTGGAGCTTGTCTAAAGTGCTTCTCTCAATAACGGCGAGCCCCGGGGTGAGGTCTATTACAATTACCTCGGGGGATAGGGTGCTCGCCCTCCACATGTACGCCAGAAGCACATACGGGGCCGTGGTGGCCCGGGGCAGGGAGTGCTTAGTGGGTGGGGAGGATTTGAGAAGGGCGGCTTGGCTTCTTACGCGGCTGATGGATAGGGTCGGCGAGCTTTTGAAGTCTAGGTACTACACCTACACGGGGCCTCTGGAGGTTGTGGGGGACCGGGTGGTGTATAGGCCGTACGTCTCGCCGACCTCCACGGCGGAGGTTGTGCTGTCGGGCAAGACGGCTAGGGTGGCCTCCGGCGAGGTCCGGCGTAGGTTCAGCACCAGCCTAGACGTGGGGGCGGTGCTGAGGAGGTATCTGGAGTTGTTGGAAAAGTGTTAAATTCTCCCAGGTGCTCTGGGCTGGGTGAGGAGACCAGGCTGTCTGACTGGTGATTGTGGTTAATAGCGCTGACGCCCCTGCCTCGGCTTTATGAGGAGCTCCCCGTCTCTCAGCTCGAGCTGCGCAATGCCCGCGCCGAGGAGGTACGCCAAGGCTCTGTCGGGGTCGTGCCCCTCGGCCCTCAGCCTAGATAGGAACTCCGCCAGCTTCTCAGGCTGGGTGGGGGCTTCCGTGTCTAGGTAGAGGCCGGGCTCTATTCTGAGGTCTGTCTTCATGACTATGTCCAGCTCCGTGTATATGGCGTAGAGCTTCTCTAGGAGGTTTATTATCGTGGTTAGCTGCTTATACAGCTCCGCCACGACGCTTCTCAGCTCGTCGTCTTGGTACTTCTGCGCCAGTCTGTCCAGCTGCTCTATCGAGCGGGCTAGTCTAGTAAGGAATTGCATGGAGTTTACGTATTCTGTCTATTGTGAGGGGGTGCGTCCTGGCTAGCAGAGTCAGCCTAGCGGCTAAGGGGTTTAGCAACGACTCTACTATGCCGTTCCAGTCCAGCTTAACCAGCGCCGAGACCAGCCTCTCCCTGTGCCTCCGCGCCGCGTATTTGTCTGCCTCGAATTCAAAAGCCTGGAGCATGGCGGTGTAGAGAAGAGCCACGCCTATGAGGTGTATCGCGAGAAGCGTTATTGAGTACTTGGCGTAGACCAGGTGTACGAGGGGGATTCTGAGGGTGTACTCAGAGATTAGGAAGGCAAGTAGTTTGTGGGTGTGGCGGTATTTGATATGTCCCCTCTCATGTTCCAGCACCGCCTGCAACTCCTCGGGGGACAGCCGGGCGAATATGCCGGTGGTGAAGTAGACGACGGGGCCTCGCGGCCCGTCTAGAGTGAAGGCGTTGGGGCGTCTGTCTCTGGCCACGCACACGTTGACAGGCGCGTAGTAGTACTCGTAGTCCCCCGGCAGTTTCTGGGGGTTTTCCAAGATCTCTAGCTTGTTCCTTCTGAGGTACTCCACGTCTCCGTAGTTAGTCCGCACCACCTTGACCGCGTCTGGGATAAAGCAGTTTTTCTTTAGGTATATATACAGCGCCATGTAGGTGATGGATATGAGGGACACCCCGAGTGCCCATTGTATGTATAGGTTTTTGACCGCCAGTAGTGGGGCTACTGAAAGGGCCAGGGGGGCTAGGAAGAGTGATAGGTTTGTCTGCAACGGCGGGGGGTCTACATACCTCCCGTCCTTATACGTCCCGACCAGGGCCGCCTTGTAGCTCTCTTTTTTGTATCTATCCCTGAGAAGCTGTATCAGTTCTACTGCCTGCACCTATTTACCCAGTCTCCTCAATATAAGACTACTGCTGAATTTTTTCTGACTCTAAAAACTCCAGAACCTTTTCAGGCTCGTATATCGACAGCATATCCCAGAACTTGTTGGCTTTATACAAGCCGTACACCTTTCCCCTCGCGCTTCTCTTAATTATCGTGATGTAGCCTCTCTGGACCAAGTCGTCGAGAAAAGCTCTTATCAACACAGTCTTGGCTCTTAGATCCTGCCTCCCGTAGAGATGGAGGTCCTGCGCCACCTTTGAGGGGCGGAAGGTCACGAGGTTTCCCTTGGCGTTTTGCACCTGCTCCCTGAGGAATTTGATGGTGATTAGCTTGATACGGAAAGAGTCTATTTTGTCGTTGTAAGTTCGTGAGAGGGTCCGGATGTCGGCCATATACATAAAGAAGGTGCCCCTATTTATTTATTTCTTTGACATTTTTAAAGCATATATCCTCTAAGTACTCTACTTTACTTTTTAATTCTGAGATTTTTCTCTCAATACTAGCGATATACTGCATAAAATAGTTAATATATATATCACATGGAGCAAGCTCGTCCTTTTCTAAACCTAGGAGCTTTAGTATCTTCTCTACACTATCCATAACTCTGTGATTTTGTTGTCCCTCACCACAGCGGCGCGTGCCGTCTTTATGTTGTAGGTGTAGTGCGGCCTCGTGATTACAAGATTGCAGTGGACGAGGAGGTCCTGCGCCGGCATTTCGTTGCTCACAAGCACTATCCTGAGCCCGTACTTTGCGCTTTCGAAAATTAAGTACTTCACCACGTCGCCTCTCCCCAAGATGTTCTGCGCCTCGTCTATTACCAATAGCCTCTCGGGGTTTTTACTCACCCCCTTTTTAAATAAAAAATTATATAATGAAGATAATATAAATAATATTACTAAAATCTTTTCTTCATATAGTTTTAGTTTTGAAAGATTTATTGAAATGAATTTTTTTGTTTTGAATAATGTTTCGACGGGGATTACCCCCTCTTCGAAGACATCTATCACATATTCCAGCCTCCGGGCTATCGCCGCCTTCATCTCCACCTCGCTCCTAGTGGTGACTAGGAAATCCTCCAGCGCGGTGAGGATATCCCTCAGAGTCTCCAGCCGCCTGCCTCTCACTGCTCTGTAGAGGAAGTAGATACTCGGCTCGTTGAGATTAAGCGACAGGCCTAGTATCTCCACTAGAAGTTTCTTGTCGAACTTCTCGAAGGTGAACTTCAGCTTCCTGGCATCTATAGAAAGACCTCCGTACTCCCCATGCCAGTCCAGTACCAGCGCAGGCAGTCCTGACCTGGCGATTATCTTCTTGGCTAGCCTCGTCTTGCCGCTCCTGGTGGGGCCGGTTATTACGACGTGTCTATCCATGGCGAGGTACACCGGCCCGGTCTTCCCAATGCCGACGAGCACGCCGTCGTTCATAGTAAGGGCAAGAAGCAGAAGTAGCAAAAGGAGTTCCCACATGTATAATTGTAAAATATAAGCTACTACACGGCTCTTGACAGGTACCGCGGGAGGTACGATCTGTATTCAGCAAATCTGTCGTCTATGAGCAGTATGTACTTCCTCTCTCTGTCTAGCCCCCTCATGACCCTCCCCGCGGCCTGCACGACGTGGTTAACTGCGGTGAACAACACCCCGTATTTATACCCGTCATACCCCAGCCTCTTGAGAATCCTTACCTTGTCCCACAGCTCCCGGCTACGGACATCTGGAATTGGAAACCCAACCAACACGCCAGCCTTCACGTTTAAGTTGACACCCTCGGAAATGGGGCTACCGTAGTAAGTCACTATTACGTGGTCAATATCCCCTAGGGGCTGGTCAGACACAGGCAGGTCTGCAATTTTGCTAGCGTAGAGCGACGCCAGCTCTTTGTTTGGCAGAAACACCACAGCCCTCCTATACTCCCTGAAAATATGCCTAACCCTGTCAATAACCGCGTCTACATACCGCTTCTTTAGACGGGTTCTGTACCTGATCTTCAGAGGCATGTAATCTACGTCGAGGTTCTCCTCCCCCGGCAGGCGCTGTATCTCTACATACTCGGCCCTTAGGAAATATGTAAAAATATCTGAAAACTGCCTCACAATGGAGGCGCTTGCCGCCAACAGAAAACGGGCCCTCCCAGCCACCTCGCCAACTAGCGGCAACACGAGACACGTCAAGCCGCCCCCACCCCCGATGCAGTACCTCCGCGAGTAAAGCTCCTCGTCGCCGACCTCTACAGTCGACAGCAGGTTATGCGCCTCGTCCAGCGCGACGAACTCCACCTCCTCGAAAAGGTCAGCCACGGCGGATATGTTCGACACCTTCGACAGATAGGCAAGGGGCAACACCACCACCCCCTTGCGCCTGCCCTCCACGTGGAGCGCCTCGTATGGACACACCCCCATTTTATACAACTCCTCTACGTCGAAAATCGGCGCCTCGGCCCTGCGAGACTTAGCCTTACACACCCCGCTATCCCTCAGCTCGAAGCACCGAGCCCAGCTCTCCGCCCTAAAGGGGCAGAGATGCCTTCTTCCGAACAGCACGCCGGCGTCGCCTCCGTGCTCCGCCACGTAGCGCGCCATCTGGAGCCCCTCCACGTGGCTTCTGACGAAGATTAGAGAACGCCTACCCGCCGCCAGCCTTGCGATCAGCCTAGACTTCCCAAACCCAGGGGGGGCGTGCAGGACGTACCTCACTAAATAGCGGGGCTTTAAAACCCGCTTAACAACTCCTCGAGGTACTCCCTAAACCTGGAGTTTGAAATCTCCTCCAGCTCTAGGCAGTACTTCACCATATTCTTCACAAAAGCCTCCGCCAGGGCTGGGTCACGTTCTTTCAACATCTTCAACTTCTCGGGGAGGTCCACCCGCATCACCCTCACGGCGGAGTCCACGGAGGTGATGTGCCTCTCCAAGTCTCTTATCTGGCTCACCACGTCGTCCAGCACGTTGACAACCTCGGCGGGGACTCCGCCGAGGTCCAAATCTGCGTACGCCTTGTTGACACAGTACCGCACAAATCTGTACCTCAGAGTCTTAACCACGTCCATGGCCGCCCCATGTCAGCAGTTTATTTGCTTTGCCCCGATTCTCACCCCCATTTCTCTGCCGAACCCCCCGACGCTCACTATCCCCGAGTCGGAGACGCCCAGCACAGTTATTCCACGCATCTCGTAGAAGTAGTACGCGTCTGTATCCCGCTCGAAGCTCTCCCTCCTAGGCCCCCACCTCCAGTAAAACCTCTCGCCCCTTGGATCCACGCCTTCGTACAGCCTCTCACTGTAGACCGATCTGGCGAGCCTCCTCACGCAGTAGACACCCCCTCCCCACTCCCGAGGTATGTTGACGCTAGCCGCCAGCGCCCCGTCTAAGCCCGCTCGCAACGACTCGACGGCTCCCCCCACCACCCTCTTCATAAACTCCACGTCGCCGCCAACCTCCATAGAGACGGCGATTGAGGGCACGCCCAGCGCGCCTGCCTGCACAGCCGCTCCCACAGTGCCGCTTCCATAGGTGGCCTCTATGCCGATGTTCTCCCCCACGTTGACGCCGGAGAGCACCATGTCGGCGTCTGGCGCAACCAGCTTCAAGGCCATAAACACGGCGTCGGCGGGGAAGCCGTTCACCACGTAGAACCGCCCAATCCTCCTCACCCTCAGGGGCTTGTGGTAGGTCCTCGCCAGTCCCGCGGCGGACCTCGGCCTCTCCGGGACTACGACGACCACCTCGTGGCCCCGCGACTCGAGCACCTCCACCAGCGGCTCCAGAAGAGGCGTATGAGGGCCGTCGTCGTTAGTCACTACTATCTTCACAAGAGGCGCATTAGGCGGGTTTTTATCCTATGAGGGCAACTAAAGCCAGGCCGAGGACTGCAATAGAGGCGCCCGCCGCCCTCCACCACATAAAAGGCCTCTCGAAAAGCGCCGTGATGAGCGGGTAAGAAGATGTGACTAAAGACACCGTGACGTAGTCCCCTATAGACACCGCGAGGGTGTAGGCGCCGAAGCCTACGAACGTGTCCACAAACC
>NZ_JBMFKV010000107.1:0-6811 GCF_049971835.1 Pyrobaculum sp. | reverse complement strand
GAGAGACATGGGGTTTGTAAATCTCACCGGCACCCCGCCGAGGTACGACAGCGCCGCCAGCACAGCCGGGAAGTCGCCGGCGGGGATGTGCTCCTCCGTCAAGTCCACCCCGAAGACCCTCGCCGCGTCGCACGCCCTGCAGACCCCCACCCTAAGCGGGGCGAAGGCCACCACCTCAATCACACCCCACCCCCAACATAAAAACTTTTTTACACAAGGAGAGCCCTCTACGTGGCGGAGTGGCGCCTCGTCGAGCTGAGGCTGAGGGCCGAGGGTCCCTGCCCAATGGCCGGCTGGTCGGGGTCGGCCGCCTACAGAATACTTGTGGAGACCACGAGGCGGGAGGCCGAGCCCAAAAACAAGATATACGCACACCCCATATACCTCGGCGGGAGGCCCCTCCTCACCGGAGTAGACGGCAGAGCCGCCGTCCTAGAGCCAGGCGCCAGGCTCGCCATAAGGGCGGCGATGTCGGAGCAAGACGCCTACTACCTCCTCGCCGCGGTGTCCAAAAACCCCCGCCCGGAGGCCCCCTGCCACCTAGAGGCGGAGCAGCTCTCCCTCACGGCGCTGGAGCCCGCCCTCCCCGACGGCCACGGATTCGCCACCGTCAAGCTGGTCTTCGCCCCCACGGCCTTCATGTTCCACGGCAGAGACGTCCTCTACCCCTCCCCCCAGCGCATCGCCTACAGCCTCACCAAGACCTACAGAGACATGTTCGGCACAGACCTCAAACAGCTCGCCGACCGCGCCCCCACGGCGCTGGAGCTGACCCACTTCGCCGTGAGGCCAGTCCGCGTCGGCATAGGAGAGGCCCGCACAGTCCCCGCCTACATAGGCAAGGCGGAGCTCGCCATATACGGCAACGTCGAGACCTGGCTAGCCCTCCTAAAACTAGGCCAAGCCACAGGCGTAGGCATATCCCGCGCCATAGGCTTCGGCAAGTACAAGATAAAAGAAATAAAGAAACTAGCATAGCCCACCCCCAGGTAACTACGCTTAACTTACATGAACTCTATTCACAGACGCCTACGCGGACAAGAACAGACGCCGACGCCGCAGTCTTTATATGTTTGTAAACATCTTACACAGCAGATTTACAACATGTAACTTAATCTCTCTAGCCGCCGCTCCTCGGCTGGCTGGGTGTCGCGCTCGCCGAATGCAACACCTCCTTTGATGCGCCGTTCGGCGCGCTCCAACACGCCGCGGGCAACATACTCGGAATACCGTTGTTGTTGCTTCCAGCAGTCCAGAGCGCGTGACTAGGCTCGGCAACCCCGCAGGCGGTGTCAGCAGATATATCCACCACCGAATACGTGAGGAGAGGGGGCGATGGAATTAGGAGCAACTCGTCGTACCCCCACCGCTGGCGGCCGTCCGCCCGCTGTTATACCCCACTCATTTAAGCAAGCTCAATCTCCTAAACCCGTGTTACCCAGACGCCTCCATAGAGCTATCCGCCAATTCGGCGTATCGGCGCAATACAGGACCGCGGAACCCTTTAAGGCGGGGCCGCCGGGGTTGAAACCGGGGCCTACGGTTGCACGGGCCGGGGCCCTTTATCAGCCCCGCCGGATTTCCACAGGCGCCCCACCTGGCAAAGCCGCGGCTTGACCACTCCAAACACGGCTTTCTAACCGACCTAAATCCCGCATTGATTAATGCGTCATCCTAGGCCAGATTTAGGCCGAGGCGTTTCCGGCCCTACGTTTCGACGGAAATTTAATTAAGGTGGGAGATATAGAAAATGTGGCATCCATCAAAATAAGAGAAGACACAAAACGCCGTCTAATACAGTTCAGAGCCAAGCTGGAGGCCAACCTGGGGCGCAAAGTGTCGCTAGACGAGGCCATCAGCTACCTCCTAGACACCGCCGAGGGCCCCGATGTGGAGGAGCTGGCGGCTGTGCTGGCGGAAGTGCGGCGTTTAGTCAAGCCCGGCGACCTCACCGCTGAGCTTAGGAGAGGACGAACCGGGGATGAGGCTGGCAGTTGACACAAGCGTAGTACTCGCGACTCTGGAGGGGACCACAGACGCCTTGCTGGAATACGCCAAGAAAGGCTGGCGGCTCTACATAACTGAGTACAACCTAACAGAGGTTATGTATGTCTTATGCCGTAAACTTGGTGCGGAGACCGCGCGCAAAGCTGTGGAGAGGCTACTTAAAAGCAGGGCGCTTAAGCCCTACCCAGCCACCGATCTCCACGAAGAAGCCGCCATATGCAAATGCAAATACGCGATATCGCTACCAGACTGCTATACAATCGCCTTAGCACGGAGGCTAAACACACGTGCCCTCTTCATGCGAGAGAAGGAGCTGGAAAAGGTAGTAAAGAAGGGGGCGCTGGCGGACGTCGTGCAGTTCCTTTAAATAGGACAGGAAGGAGATCACGCCGGCGACCCACGGTGGGCAACCAGTACGCCGCCATGTAGGCGGGGCTGGCTTAAAAGGCCACACGGGCAACGCCCGGGCCCACCGACAGAGGGCGGCTTGGCGGGCCCGCCGTGATTTCTAGGCGGCTACGCATGAACCCGGAATCTCCCACTTTATGAACACGTCCCACGCATCGATCCGTAGGATCGCGTCAAAAAAATCTTAAACTCACACTCCCCGGCTCTCCGCAAACATTAAGCAAACGTCATCCATTGCCCCATCCTGTACACGTGGGGTTCAAAGCCCCCTTGATCAAAGATAATTTACTTGGCCACTGCGGAGATCCGCTACTCAACCCTAAACCTCCCGAAGCCCAAGGCGGTTTTTGCCCCCACACCCCTTGTCAAAACAGTCTTGAGCAGATTCTTCAGACCCTCCCGGCCGCACCTCTTGTCCCTACTCGCCACTAAGAATGCAAATACCGCGCCGCGGGGGATAACTGGATATACCAGAGGCGTGGGCCGCGCCTCCACTTCCGAAATCTTGAGGCCAGCCTCGCTGTAATGCGGCGTCAAGACCTCCGGCTCCACCAAGCCGTGCGGGGCGTCCACCAAATACGCATCAAAGAACACGATGCCCCCCTCAAAACCCGCGGTTCCATATGCCTCATTCGGCGGCAAGCCGCATGGGTTTTTCACATACGCACTGGCGGCGCCCTTGACAGCTGAAGCGGGGATGTAAGGCACGTTGAGTATTGGGTGCCAGGCGACGGCCACGTCAAGCGGCATGTATAAATTCCTCATGTGCACAGCCAGCGGCGTCTTTAAAGACGCTCTGTAGTGCAGTACTTGGCCCTCTCCGAAAACCTCAGCCGCCAGCTTCGCCACAAATTCGACGTAACTAGCGACGTGAGTTAAATCCACCTTCCTATAGCCACTAGCCAGAGCCAGAGTCGCCTCTCTGTTGAACTCAGCTGGCCTCATCCTAAACCCGCCCTCCAGATACATCATGTTGAGACACTCCACGGCGTTTATATCGGGGCCGCACCTCACGGCCATACCCTCCTGACAGAACCCCCCAGCTTCTGGACGTATTCAACAAAGACATTTTTCACAATATCATACGCCTCCTCCACCACCCGTTCGTCAACCCTAATTCGCGCGCTACCCCCGCCGCTCCACTCTATCTCAGCAGGCCAGTCGGCGGATTTAATCAGCGTAACGACAGAGGCGGAGTACCTATGCCTCTCGTGGTAGGCCGCCATGACGGTAGACGCCCTCCGCTCAGCTTTTGAAAAATATCCAGTGCCCTGTTTCGCCTGTCCCCTAGGCAACCCCATCGCCCAGGCCACCAGCCTATTCCTCACCTCGTCGAAGTAAGTACCGGTGAGCTTCACAGCTCTGTGAGGCCTGTAGAAAAAGTTGTGGAGATCTTCCAAAGAGATCCCCACCACCTCGTACACCTCGCTGTACTTAGGCGTGAGAGCCGGCATAGGCGGCATCCCCCCAGGGACGCCGCACCTATCCCTGATAAGATGGCCCAGCCTCCCCCTTGCGTACTCTATCAACTCCCCTATGTTTTTACCCACTGGCGGGCCGGGAGACACAACGTCGAGACAGCCCAGCCCCTTCCTCCCGCCCTTACCCACGCAACCCAGCGTAAGAGCCGTCAAGAGGATTGAAACCGCTGTGTTAAACACAACGACGTCGTCCGGCCCCTCCACAGATATTTCAAACTCACCCCCGACTGCGTACTCAGTCCTGCCGCCCAGCGACGTCAGGTAGAGCCTGTGTAGAAAGATATTTCCGCGTGGCCCCCGAATGTATCTCTGGCCAGAGGCGCTGTAAACCCACGGCTCCCTAATTACTGCGGTCTCCAGCGTGAATTTAGACGCAAAGGAGGGCATCCCGAGGCCAAGCGTCTCGCCCACGTGCCTCACAACCCTCTCCGCAGACTCCCAATCCGGCACCGCCAGGAAGGGCCCCACGGAACGCCCCCTCAGACAGCCCCTCTCGTAGAGGATCCCCGCCACGAAGGCCCTCGCCCACCACTTCCACAGCCCCTTCACCGAGCTGGGACGTATGTAGAACCGCCTGTCCAGTACCCGCGGGTCATAGTAGCCAGCGGAGAGAGGCGACGATAGAACTACCCTCAACGACGCCCTCATTTGAAATACGCCTCAGCCAACATCTTCAGCCACTGGGCATATCTATATAGCAGGCGCCACCCCGCCCTGTTCTCCCCCAGCGCCCGTACCGCATCTTCTAGACTAGATACCCTTAACCCCAGTAGCTTCGCCGCGCCGTACGCAAAGACGGCGGCGTACAGCCCGTAGCCGGCCTCCTCCTCACTGGGGCCCAGACGGCCAGCGATGCTCGACACGACGGCGGAGCAGTTACTGCCCCTCAACCCCTCCAGAGCAAATAATGCAGAGGAGCGGCTGGCGGCTGTGGCGAGGACGAAATGGGGGCCCAGGTAGTAGACCTCTGTGTGGAACCTCCGCGCCTTACCCGCGAAGGACTCTAGAAACTTGGCGTTGCCCACATGTTCTCTCAACGCATTTATACACTGGGTGGCAATATTTACGATATCCATACTACCCTCACAAGGCCCTTCCCAATTGTCTCCTTGCCCCCCATCCACATACTAGTCAAGCCCTTCAGCCTCTGGGCCACATCCCCCTCCCCCATATCGCACCCTCTTGGCCTTTCCACCTTCACCGCCGAGATGAAGACGGTGTACTGGGGGACGTACTCCTCCGACCACGGCCCCTCTTCCACCGACTTCCTCTCCCGGCTAAGCCTCACACGGTACTGCACCAGCAGGGACTTGTTAATAAGGTCCACGGCGTAGTCGTCGGGCACCACGGCAAGGCCCACCTCGGGGAGCCCCAGAGCCTTGGCCACAGACCCAAAGGCGCTGGCCACGGAAGCGTCTACAACAGCATCGTGCATAGATCCGTTGATATCCACACGGCCGTTGTGGAGGTAGCGGTCGTGGGACACAATGATCTTCTCGGGGTTGCGGGCGTTCTGGTAAATCGTATTCACCTCCTTGAAAATCTGGGAATTAGCAAAGCCGGGCACCTCAAGCACGTTTCTAAGCACGGCGGGCGACGTGATGTAGATCCAGACCCCCTTGAAGGTCCTCGCCGGGATGATAAAAAGCCTCGCGTCCATAAACGCGACGGCGGAGGAGGCCTCTGACACGTCCGCATCGCCAGGCTCGGCGCCGAAGATGCACCTCACGACACTGCCCCCCCAGCCGCTGGCGCTGGCTCTAAAAGCCCCCTTGAGGCTCGACGCCCATATAGCGGGCAGGTCAAACTCATCCCTCTGCACCGGGAGATCTACGGGATGCGACTCGGATCTCCCCATGCCCACGTGAAGCGCGGTCCCGGCCACTACGGCAAGTGGTAGTAATAGAGCCATATGTTAATTCTCTAAAGTATTTTAAAGAATTGCCTTTATACGTCCATGGAGGTTGAAATCGCAGGTTACAGAAACGTGGAATATGTTCTGTTAAAGGGCAACAAAATTGTGTTGTTTGGGCCGAACGGGGCGGGGAAGACCAACATTCTACGCGCCGTGTATCTAGCCGCCAAGGCTCTAGCCGGGGCCTCTTTTAGAATAAGCAGAGACGACTTCAAACCGGGGGGTTACATAAGGCTCGACCGCTACACGCTCAAATACTCAGAGGGACAGCTGTCGCTGTATGAAGATGTGCGTTTAATCGACAGCACAGGCGCAGAGGGGGAGGTGCGGTTTAACACCAGCGGCGGCGTAAAGGCGGCGTTTGTAAACCAGTGCGCCGTATACGTAGGCTGGCAGAAGGGACCCATCGACGCCTGCGGTGGCGAGCCTGAGGTAAGTGGGGAATTTCTCTTTGAGGATCCTTACATCGCTTCTCGCATCGCTCGGAGGCTGAAGACCCTGGGGGTCGGGCTCTGGTCTGTGTATTACAAATACGCATACAGACTCGACAAATGGGTTGAAGGGAATAGACTCAGCTACGGGGAGCTCAGACTGCTGGCCATACTATACGCCATAGAAGCCGCCCCGGAGAAGTCCATTATTCTCATAGACGCCTTCGAGACAGGCCTCCACCACGACTGGATAGTTAAACTCATAGAGCTACTTACAGAGATCCCACAGACAGTAATGATTGAGACCCACAGCGGCCTGGCGCTGAAGGCGGCAAAGGAGCGGAAGTGGAGTAGCTACTACATAGAGGGTGGAAAATCAAAGGTTATCGAGGCGTTGAGCGACGTGGCGATGTTTGCAAGGGAGAGAGAAGCTTATGTCGCGGCCTTGGGATAACTGCACCGCGCTGAACATCTCCACGAGCTGTAGCTGTAACAGGGGTAGCCCTAATTGCTACTGCGTTACAGATCCAAACTGTAGCTCGAATACAAGATGCCAAGTGACGTGCACT
>NZ_JBMFKV010000106.1:0-7084 GCF_049971835.1 Pyrobaculum sp. | reverse complement strand
TTGCCAGCTTAACTGCACCCACCACGAGGCCCCTATCCACGACACGCTCCGCCGCGCCGCGTGTTGCCTCTGTGCACGAGCCGGCGCCTCCACAGATCATACACTCTAAACGCAGAACCCCTAGGCGCAGTCGAGGAGAGCCACTCCACAAAAACCTCTAGAGCCGTATCTAGCGGCTGCGACGAGTGGCGTATAGATGTCTCAACAAACGCCCCTGCCGCGGAGTCTGTGCACGAAGAGGTTAGAAAAGCCGTGGTGGAGTTCCTAAGGCAGTGCAGAGACGCTGGCGCTCTCAAAGAAAAGGCGTTCAGCCGCCTCGCCGCGAAGTTTGAGAGAGGCGTGCCTGAGTGGGAAGACATGAGATTCTCCGTGACGCTGACAAAAGACGGCGCAGTAGAGGTGGTATACAGACCCAGAGACCCCCAGTCCTTCGGCAAGGCGGTGGAGCTTCTGCGGGGTTTGGGGCTGAGGGACGTTTGCGAAGGCGATTGGTGCATAGTACACTTCACGGCGAGGGAGCCGGGCGTGGGTGAGAAGGGCTACGTGCGCATTACCGTAGACGGCCTTAGGTATATCGGCTGGCTCGCCCTACACGGAGAGGGCGATGTGAGGGAGAGGGCGCAGTGGCTGAAGCAAGCGCTCCTAAAGGAAGCCGAGAGGAGGGGAGAAGAGGTGCGCCAGCGTTTGGAGCAGTACTTTAGGGAAGGCGAGCAGTGGGGCTCTGTGAGGCCGCCTATTGAAAAAGAAGTTGACGTAGATGGCAGACGGATGAGGGTGCGTGTCGAGGAGGTGGAGGCTTGGAGAGAGAAAAGCAAGAAGGCGGAGCACCTAGTCGTCAGGATAAAGGCAAAGGTGTTTGAAGGGAACAGCGAAGTAGCGGTAGAGAAGGAGGCTAGGTTTTTCAAAAGCGGCGGCAGGATCTACGGCTATGTAAATATCGCCGAGGAGGAGCGCGAAGCCGACTACCTAAGGACCGCGGCTGTGCTCAAGGCCCTGGCGATAGAGAAGTGGAAACTACCCAGACAAAAAGGAGAACTCAAACAGATACAACTCACCGGCGGCGCACTAGATGCGTTGATACGCCTAGAGCCAGTGCACAGAGCAGTCACGAGATGACGCCCCGCCAGCCGCACCAGTGTTGATATTTAAAAAGGGGGGAGAGTGGTAAAGTACATGCGTATTGAGAGAACCGGCCAACCAGTTTCAAAACTCCTCCAACTTCTTGAAGAGGACTTGAAACGCGACGATATTATATACGCCGAGAGAGTCCCAGCCCCAAAGCCAGGTGAAAAGTATAGGGAGGTTGTCTCTAGATTTCTTAAAGAGTTCGGCATAGCCACCGTCTACATCAAGGTTAGGAGCCCTGTCTTCGAGAGGCGTTATGTAGTGAGTGCGAAATACGACTGGGCGGTGGGTGGGGTCGTGGAGGGCTGGGTTGTCGAGGGTGGCGTTGTGAAAATATACGAGCCGATAGCAATAAGTATTTCAGATATGGAGAAGGCGCTGGATTACTACGGCGATGCCTTCTGGAAGGCTGAGGAGAGGTTGCTGTCTAAGAAGATGGCTGAGGCTTATACCGAGGAGAAGCCGCCTGCCGACTAGGGAGATATTTTCACTACCGGCGACTCCGCACCTACCGCCATTACGTATCCGAGAATTGTCCTCCTAACCTCGTCGCCTCTCTTTATGGCAACTACCGACTGCCTCCGTTTTAGTGTCCAGACGATTTCATGTAGTACGCCGGCGAAGCCTACGTTGCTACCGTGGATTGCAAGCACATTAACGCCGAGTTTCAGCGGTATATGCATCTTTATACTTTTGTTCTGTAAATCGTACAGCACAGAGTCAAAGGTCTTTATCTGTCTCCCCAGCTCCGGAGTAGTGATGAGGTTCCTCCCGTCGTGGAAGTGTAGCTGTAGCTTGCCGCCTTTTACGGCCGTTTTGCCCTCTACTCTCAGCAATTTCAAAGAGGCCTCTTCAGAGTGTATTGGGAGGAGACTGTAGTACTTCTCTGAATCTGGCACCACTCTGTACACCTCGCCAGTCGGCACAATCTCCACCACGTCCATGAGGCCCACCGGGAATTTGTAGTCTCTCCTCACCACCCCGTCAACTTTTACATAGCCCCGAGATATTATATACCTCGCCTCTCGCATAGTCTTGGCATATTTCAACACGTCTCTAATAACCATCGCCAAAGGTAGTGAATAGGCTAGGCTGTGGGGCCCCGGCGACGGCCTTACAGCCCATACGCCGCCAGCCTTTCTCGGTATAGGCCACCAATACGGAGCCAGCGACTTTCTTAGATGTACCATAGCCCTACTTCTTTCTCCTCTCTATTATTTTTTGCCTAGCCTTGTCTGATGTGTCGACCTCCACTATCATCACCTTGCTTGGGTGTATGGGGTAGTAAACAGTCTGCCCCTTGCTGTTGGTCCTAGTGGCGCCCTCTACATATATACGGATCCTCTTGGTATCAACCTTGACAACTTTACCTCTTACACCTTTGAAATCGCCTCTTAAAATCAACACAGTGTCCCCGCGCCTCACCGGCAGTCTCTTCACACCTAGCTTCTTAGCCAGCTCGGGCGACAGCTTTGCGTTGAATAACTTACGCCGCAGATGGAGCGGAGCCTCGTATAGACTAAGCCGTTGTTTTCTAGGTTGCGCAGATGTGGTGAATGGCATGGGCCGCTGTAGGCGCTTGGTATATAAATTTTACCCGTGCCCGCTACTTCCTCTGCCTCTCCGAGAGCAAGCGGTTGATCTCCTCCAGGTGGGTAAGTAGCCGCCGGTTTATTTCAAGCAACCTATTGAGGCGCTTCTCCACCTCCTCCATATACTCCTCTTTCATCTTGATATTAAGGTTTTTATTTGAAAATTATGGCGTCTGCCGGTTATGAAGATGCGGTTTCTTGGCGGGGCTGGTGAGGTTGGGAGACTCGCTGTGTTGATCAAAGCGGCGTCTAATGGTATTTTGTTAGACTACGGCGTTTCTTTTGACGCAAATGATAGACCAGTCTTCCCCCTCCACGTCCGTCCCAAAGATCTCACGGCAACTTTCCTAAGCCACGCCCATCTTGACCACAGCGGGGGGCTCCCATCTCTTTATGTGTCTACCAAAACCCCACTGTACTCCACCCCACTCACGATGGAGCTGAGCGACTTGATGTACGCCGACGCCATAAAGCTGTCAGGCTACTACCTCCCATATACCCTGGATGAGGTTAGGGAGACCATGTCAAGCGCCATACCCCTCACCTATGGAGAGCCGGTGGAAATAGGACGAGACGCAGTTGTAACTGCTTACAACGCTGGACACATCCCGGGTAGCGCCATGGCTGTAATCGAGGTGGAGGGGAGGGTTGTGGTGTTTACTGGAGATTTTAACACTGTGGATACCAACATGCTCAGGGGCGCAGATGTTTACAACTTGCCCCGGCGCCCCGACGTTGTTATTATGGAGGCCACGTACGCGTCGACGAATCACCCGCCGCGGGAAAAGTTAGAGGAAGAGTTTACACGTTCTGTTAAGGAGGTGTTGGAAGGCGGCGGGTCTGTGTTAATACCCTCCTTCGCCCTCGGTAGGGCGCAGGAGATTTTGCTTACCCTTGTTAAACACGGTGTAGACAGCTATCCAATTTACGTAGATGGGTTGGCTAGGCAAATTAACCAGATTGTAGGTAGGTATCCGCACTTACTAAGAGATCCGGGGCTTTACAAAAAAGCTCTTGAGATCTCTATCGAAGTGCCTAACACATACGTGAGAAAGGGAGCCATGGAGGAGCCCTCCGTAATAATTACTCCAGCTGGTATGTTGAAGGGAGGCGCCGCGCTTTTCTATTTTAAGAAACTCGCCCAGAATAGGAAAAACGGGATATTTCTCCCGTCTTTCCAGGCGCCCAACACGCCGGGCTTCCAGATACTGAGCAAAGGCTACGCGGTTGTCGACAGCAGTACTGTAAAAGTAGAGGCGAGGCTTGAGTGGTTTGACTTCAGCGCACACGCCGGCAGGAGGGAGATCGAAGCATTTATAAAACGGTTTGCACCTGACACAAAAATCATACTGGTGCACACCGACCCGTCAACATCAGCTCCGCTGGTAAGTAAACTAGCAGAAGAAGGCTTCGACAACATATACCTGCCCACGGCCCCAGGCGAAGAAGTCTCTCTGTAGTAGGTTAAAATCTGGTATTGCTATCGTGAAGATATTACTGAGGAAGATGGACGACACGCTTATACCCGAATACGTGGAAATCCCTCCAAAGGCACTCAGTAAGAAGAGGATCAATCTAGAGGACGTGGTTATCCTCCTAGACGACGTAGATGATATAAAATATCTAGGTCATCTGTAGGTGATGTGCGACTTGTTTTGGAAGATATATGAAATGGGAATTCCCGTGGTTGTGGGGCCCTCCCATTTGGCGAGAGCTCTCGGTTGCCCAACGCCTTGTGACTGCGACGTCGTGATTCACATCCGCGACGCCGTCCACGTCGGCGAGAAAAAATGTGTGTGGCTTAGCACAGACTCTACATTTATACATAGACATATATGGGTCGGGGGCTACCCCCACGTGTCTATTGAAGACATGAAAAAAATCGTGTCTCCAGAAATCTCAGAGACGGTAGACTGTATAGTAAATAGGCTTAGAAATGAACCTCGTGGACTTTAAGCCTTTTTCCATCTTCTGACGGAACTATTACAGTTATTTTATAGGCATCTCCGAAGTATATACCGCTTAAATCCTCGCCGAGGTGAAATTCTCCGTCGAGCGAGTGAACGACGCACTTCTCGCAGTTAAGCTTTACGTACTCCAAGACATCTTTCAGAGCTTTTATAAGCTCTTTAGGTGTTCCTTTCACTGCGAACATTACACTCCCGTGGTTGCTGTGGAGGTGCGGATGAACATGTGCATCGTATGTATGTGCTATGTGGTCAAGTAATTTAGCCACCTCTCGCGTGAATTCATTTTCTTCAAAGTCGTGGACGTGGTGGTGATGGTGGTGGTGCTCTTCCTCCTCTAAGTCATCCTCTCCCGAATAGACTAGTGTGAGGTTTATAACCAACTCCATAGGCACACCAGAGGAGATCCTATCCAGATCGGATTCTAGCCTCTTCCACTCCTCTATACCCAGTTTGATTTTGCTAAACACCTCCCATGGTCCGGCACCTATTTAAAAAATTAAGCTCTGAAAGCTAGTGAAGAGGTGCATAGTCGCAAGTGGAGTTCTGATAGAGAGAGGAAGAGTATTAATGATTAGGCATAGACGTCTGGGCGTATATATATACCCGGGGGGTCATGTTGAGCCTCACGAGACGCCTCTTGAAGCTCTTAAGAGAGAGTTTCAGGAGGAGACAGGTCTCGTCGTTGAGCCCGTGGGTCTTCTCCACGGTATAAAAGACGATAACGTGATAGAGAGGCCGCTACCCCTCGTTGTGCTTGAGGAGGTAGTGAAATACCCAAGGGAGAGTCATATACATTTCGATTTGGTGTATCTAGTTCGCAGAGTCGGCGGCGTATTGAAGGAGGGCGTGTGGATAGACGTGAACAAAATAGACGAGATAGAGACATACCCAAACGTGCGCCAAGTCGTTAGACTAGCCTCAGAGGCAATATATAGATTGGGTAATGTTTAAATAGCCTCCTTTTCATCTCTATCAATGTCGGGGGTATCGGGGCTTACAATGGGGATTCGAAACGTGTTGTAGATAAACTCGTCGAGACGTTCAAGCTATATAAAATCACACACGTATTAGGGATACCAGGAGGTTCTATTATGGCGCTCTACGATGCGTTGTACGGACAAGAAATAGAGTATGTACTTTTCCGCCATGAACAAGGTGCTATGCATGCCGCAGAGGGCTACGCCAGGGTTTCGGGAAAGCCGGCGGTTGTCGCCGTGACAAGCGGACCTGGGGCCACCAACGTAGTAACTGGATTAACCGACGCCTATATGGATTCAGTGCCTCTAGTTGCCATAACAGGCCAAGTCCCCACTGGCATCTTTGGGCGGGACGGGTTCCAAGAAACCGATATATTGGGTGTGGTGACGCCTATAACTAAATTTGTATACCAGGTCAAAAAGCCGTCTGAGGCGACTCCGGCTTTCAAAACTGCATATGAAATTTCCATAATGGGGAGGCCCGGCCCCACTCTTATCGACTTGCCGAGAGACATCCAGCTGGCAGGCGCCACGGATAACGAGGAGAGGATAGTTGTGAATAGGGAGAAGTTCCTGCCGCCCCCGCTAGACGAGGCTAAGATAAGGCTCGCCGCTAAGTACCTAATGGAGGCTAGAAGACCTGTGATTTTAGTAGGAGGCGGCCTCTTGTGGTCTGGGGCAACCGCCGAGGTCCTGGAGCTGTCCAAGATGCTGAACGCGCCTATCGTGTCTACTCTGCCGGGCAAGGCCGCGGTTCCCCACGACTATCCCCTATATATGGGCCCCGCCGGGATGCACGGCCGGGCCGAGGCAGATGCGGCCTTGGCAAATGCAGATGTTATACTAGCCGTGGGGACGAGGTTTAGCGACAGGACGTGGGGGAGGTTTAAGGAGTTGAATGAGTCCATCAAGAGCGGGAGGGTGAGACTTATCCATATAGATATCGACAAGAGCGAAATTGGGAAAAATGTCAAGCCGACCGTGGGCATAGTGGGTGACGCAAAGGAGGCTCTTCGAAAGCTTATAGATATCATACACGTCGAATCGATAAACAATACTAAATATATTTCATGGCTATTGAATATACGTAAAATGTATGAAGACGCCATGTCGAGGATTGCTGAATCTACTAAGATATTCCACCCGTGGAAAGTCCTCAAGGTGCTCCGAAACGCGGCTCCTAGGAACACGGTGGCGGTGACCGGCGTTGGTTCGCACCAGATGTGGGCTGAAATAGCTTGGGACGTCTACGAGCCCGGGACGTTCATAACGTCGGCAGGTCTCGGAACTATGGGCTTTGGAATTCCCGCGGCTCTTGGAGCCAAGCTGGCCGATCCCAATAGGCCTGTGTTGTGTATAGACGGCGATGGTTCGTTCCAGATGACTATGAACAACCTAGCCCTTGTACGGGACTACAACC
>NZ_JBMFKV010000105.1:0-7178 GCF_049971835.1 Pyrobaculum sp. | reverse complement strand
GTAGGAGACTGATTTTATGTGATACATCACTTGGATCCGTTACGCGTAGTGGGGCGTCTGCGGGGGCTGTGGCTGCACTGGCAGGGGCGGCGGGAATCCCAGCTCCCTCATTATGAGGGCGGCTTCGAAAAGGGCTGCCTGCATGATCGGCCCCGCCACCTGGGGCGGGAGGTTCTTCACGTCTACCTCGCCCTGCACCGCCGCGACTCCTCTGATAGTGACCGTCACCACGCCGGGGGTTGAGGAGATGCTCACAGTGAAGGGGATCTCCGTCACTCCGCTTCTCTTAACCGCCCTCTCGCCTTCGATCATTATCTGCATATTCATCTGTAGCTGGGCGCCGGGGGGCGGGATCCCCAGCCTCTCTGCGTGGATGTAGTCAAACCTAATGCCGGCGACGCTCATGTCCCTTAAATAATCCCTTTATATAAACCTGACGTGGTGACGCAGATAGTTGACCACAGCGAGGCGCTTCACACGCTGGGCGAGGTCTCCACGGTGGTGTCTCCGCGGTGTGGATGCCCCCCGCCAGCCCCGCGGCTCGCCTCATTCCGCCACCTCGCCGCGGCGGTGCGGCGGATATACGGCGTTGAGATATACAGCGCCCTGGTAGATCAGCTAGATCTAGGCCTCCAGATACTCGACCCTGTGTTACTTCAAGGCCAGCTCCCCCTAGAGGCGTCTTGGATAGCCAGGTTGATGCCCGCCGGAAAAGCCGTGGCGAGGTGTGTCGCCCCAGATCCAGACCCCGTCACGGCGGCTATCGCAGTGGTATCAGCCGGCGCGCGGTCCGTGGCGGTGGATCTCCGTCTTGGATATACAAAATACGTAGATGTGCTGGCTCAATACGCGGAGCACACCGGCTCTGAGTTGCAGATCGTCGTGTCGGCCCCCCTCCGCCTCCCGGGCGACTTGGTTTTCCACTCCTCGGCGCCGCCGTACATCAGAGAGAGATATGTCAAGGCTGTGGGGGATGTCTCCGTGAGGCGGGGAGCCGTGCAACTAGTCGACGTTTCGCCAGGCGGCGGGGTCTGCGAGGGGGCGGGTGTTGACTATACAAAGACGCTGGAGAGAGTCGCCGAGTTGCTCGGTCTAGATATGGGCTTGTTTGACGATCTGGTGGCTCAAGGCGTCTTGAGCCACGGCTACGTGTTGGACCACGCAACGCCGTGGCAACTGGGCTACCTCGCCAAGTGGGAACTCGCCCGGCAGGTCCCCGGCGGCTGGTCCGCGACACACAAGCTCGTGTACCTCCATGGGCTTTACCGCGGCAGGCTGGCGTAGCGGGCTACCCCCGCGGGGGCTTGACGTCGGGGCACTTTCTAACTATGCGTCTACTCCAGACTAGGCCTACTTCGAACAGCACCGCGAATGGTATAAAGGTGAGGAAGGTGCTCACCAGCGTCACGTCCGGCGTCACTACGGCGATTAGGATGAGGGCTACTGCGTAGATGAGGGGTCTGTAGCTGGCTACGCTCCAGGGGTTGAGGAGGCAGAGCTCGGACAGAATTGCCACCACGATGGGTGTTTGGAACACGACGCCCGTCCAGAAAGCCACGCTTATCCAGGTGCCCACTACCGACGCTATGTTGAATATCTGCTGTAGTCTTAAAATGTTGCCGAGACCAACGACGAATCTAAACAGCGCTGGGTAGATGACGTAGATTCCGAAGAAGTTGCCGGCGTAGAATAGAAGTAGGGCTACCCAGAGGTACTTCTTGACGGCTCTCTCCTCGTGTGGATACAGCGCGGGCTGGACGTAGAGCCATATCTCATACACTATGTAGGGGAATACCACTAGAAACGCCAGGTAGAGAGAGGCGTACATGACGGCGGCCAGCGGGTTGAAGACGTCGCTTGGTATTATGGCGATGGTTATCCTCCCCGTCTTGTTTAAATCTTGTAGCATGGGGTGTAGCGTCTGCATAAACAGCCAGTAGGCAAATGGGTTGTACTCCCCCGTGAAGAAGAAAGAGGTTAAGATGCTCAGTAGGTTGCCGCTGGAGAGGTCAGGCGCCGGCATCCACATAATAAAGAAGACGATGACAAAGACGATGATTACCCGCTTGAGACGCTGTCCAAGCTCGGCGAGATGCTCCCACAGCGGCATCTCCTTATCGCGTGGGGGCTTATCCACATCCTGTACAAAGCCGGTATAAAAATCTCTCTAGAGGAAAAAGATTAATAAATCCACACCACCTAGTCCCTATGTATCTACTACTCGGAGGACAGGAGTGGATTGTAATTCTCATCGCAATAGTTATTATTTTGCTCTGGGGCCCCTCAAAACTGCCCTCTCTGGCGCGGGGCATGGGCGAGGCAATAAGGGAGTTTAGGAAGGCGGCGTCCGGGATTGAGGAAGAGCCGAGGAGGGCGGAGAAGAAGGAGGAGGTAGACCAGAAAATAATTGAGCTGGCCAAGTCGCTGGGGATCTCCACCGAGGGAAAGACTAAGGAGCAGATTCTCGACGAGGTGAATAAAAGGCTTGCCGAGTTGAAGAAGACTAATTAGATCGTCATCATCTAGGGAAAAACGAAAACCTGTCTGGGCGGAAAACTTCATCTGTTTTTGCCGTTTCTCTGGCATACGCCCAAAGCGGTGCACACCAGCTCCAGCATCATTAGCGCATCTAGGGCGCCGCCGCGCTCCGGTCCACGTCGCTGAGTGCTACAAACGTCTTGGCGCGGGGTCTTCAAGGCCTCGGCACAGCGGGAGGGTGTGGTGAAGCAGGCCAGCGGCTGGCTGGTGCCAGCCAGCTGGCTCTAAAAGCGACTGACATTGTAAATGGACTCTCCGGTGGTGACGAGCTTTATCTTGCGCCCGCGCCACTCTACTTCTTTGGTGAAGAATGCCAGCGCCGTCGCGGCTAGGGTGTATAGGTAGGCCACCACTGCCGCGGGTATGTAGATGGGCGGGGCTGGGGCGCCTAGGGCCTTTCTGCGTATGTAGCCGGCGGCGGCGTATATGAGGAGTGTCTGGGGGTAGATGGCCCAGGTTGCCAGCCATATGGCTGTGGCGGCTAGGCCTATCTTGGCCGCCGGCGGGCCTAGCTTTGCGGCTGTGGCGTACTGCCTCAGGAGCCAGTTGAAGAGGGGGCGGGGGCTGTCTGCGGGCGGCGGGCTTATGAGCTTTAGGTATGTGAATCGTATCGGGACGCGCAGAGCCTTGGCTCTGGCCGTGGCGTACATGTCGTCGCTTACGGCGCTGGAGGCGCCTTGCACCACCTTCGCAAGGACGTCTCTTCTGCCGGCGAGTGCCCCTCCCCAGATGAATCTGTACAGCCCCATCAAGACGTATCCGAAGTCGCTGGCGGCCGCGGCTACCCACCCCCAGAAGTTCCTCCCCACGACGACGCGGTAGCTCGTGGCCACGCCGTCGCTCCCCGCCGCCGCGGCTAGACGCTCGGCGTCCTCCGGCGTGAAGTACACGTCTGAGTCGAAGAGGGCTACGTATTCGCACCGGGCGTTGTTCACAGCGTACTCCACGGCGGCGGCCTTCCCCGCGGCCGGCGTCTTGACGCACGCGTCTTCTCTGCAGTCGTCGTCTGGGTCCCTCACCACCACGGCGTATCTAGAGGTGTGGCTGAGGGGCTCGTCGCGGCCTCGCGCGGGTATGTAGACGCAGGTGGGGACGCGGGCCCGGACCCTCCGGATGTTCCGCACCTCGGCGAGTAGGGGGGCGGCTACAAGTAGCCACTCCATATGTGTCTAGTGGCGTAGAGGAAGGCCAGGGCGCCCATCGCCGCGTTTATGGCGGGGAAGCGCCAGTACCATGTGGGGACTAGGTGGGGCCTCAGCGTTAGGTACAGCGCGGTGGCTGGGTAGAGGAGGGACGGGGCCATGAGGGGGTCGCGGGCGGTTAGGATGAGGGCCGTGGCTAGCCAGTTTGCTGCGACGAATATCATCGTCCTCCGGGGGCCGAGCGCCACTGCCACCGTCTTGACGCCGGCTTTTCTGTCTGCCTCTATGTCGGGCACTGCGGAGAGGGCGTGCATCCCGGCGGTCCACGCGACGCCGGCGGCCCACACCCACGCCGGCGGCAGGCGGCTGGAGGATAGGTAGTATCCCAGGGCCGCCGGCACGATGTACAGCCAGTTGCTGTAGGAGTCTAGGAGCGGCCGGGCCTTGAGGCGGAGGGGCGGGGCGCTGTAGGCGGTGGAGAGGGCTAGGTACAGCGCGACGAGGGCGGCCGCCGTGGGGTCCAGCGCTAGGGGCGCGGCGGCTAGGGCAGAGGCGGCTGCCGAGGCGGCTAGGAGCTTGGCGGCGCCGGCCGCGGCGCGCTCGGGGCCTGCCTTCTTGGGGTTTAGGAGATCTGTGTCGAGGTCGAAGAGGTCGTTGACGCCGTATAGGTATATGTTGGCGAATAGGAGGAAGTACAGCATGCCGTATATGAACTGGGGCTCGGCGAATTGGCTGGGGGCGGCCGCCCCCGCGCCGTAGCCCACCAGGAAGGGCCCTGCCGTGTAGAGCCAGAAGCGGGGGCGGCTGTGTATGAGGAGTCTGTGGAGGGCGCCGCGGAGGCTCATATCGACGCCACGTTTTTAACATACAGTAGCATCACCTCGCCGAAACGGGGCCTCACCTTATGGCTCAGCACGGAGAGGGGCCTCCGCCATATCAACATGGCGGTCCTCTTGTAGAGGTCGGAGGCCGTCTTTATCGCCGGGAGCAACCTCCGGGGGATGTACCTGTAGCCCTCCTCGGCGGCTTTCTGGATGTGTAGGTACCTCGCCAGCTCGTACCTCACGACTTGGGCGAACTCCTCGGTGGGGCCGACGCCCCTCGCCCCGAACCTCTCCATGTCCTCCGCGGGTATGTAGACGCGGCCTAGGGCTAGGTCCTCCCCGACGTCTCTAATCATGTTTATGAGCTGGTAGGCCCTCCCCAGCAGTCTGGCGTATGGATAGGAGGCTGGGGGCAGGCCTAGTATCTTGGCCATGAAGAGCCCTATGACCTCCGCCGAGCCGTATATGTAGCGGAGCAACTCGCCGAAGGTCGCATACCTCTTCTTGTGGAGGTCCATCTCCATGGACTCCAGAAAGGCCTCTATCCACCTCCTCTCGAACCCCCTCCGCCTAGCCAGCTCCGCGAAGTCGCCGATGACCGGCGGGGCGGCGGCGCCGTCCAGCGACCTCTCCGTGAGCCTCCACGCGCGGTAGAAGTCCTCCACGAGGGGCTCCGGCCTGTCCACCAGGTCGTCTACGTACCTCACGAAGGAGTAGAGCACAGCCACCTCGTCTCTGACTGGGCGGGGGAAGAGGACGCTGGAGTAGAAGAAGTTGCGGCCTTTTCTAAAGAAGGCGTAGTGGAGGCTAGACATAGTACCTGGCGAGTATGTACGCAGAGGCTAGGACCGACGGGACTCCTATGCCGGGGTGTGTGTACTGCCCCACGTAGTAGAGCCCCTCCACCCTCCTGCTCTTCATCAGGGGCCTGCCCAGCGCCGTCTGCCGAAGCGTGTGCCTCGGCCCGAGGGCCGTGCAGAGGTACGCGCCGTGGCGGTCGCAGAAGAATCTGCTGGGGTACTCCACCAGCGTCTTCACCTCGCCGCCGACGGCCATGGAGGCGAGCTTCTCGGCGAGGCCTCTCGGCCAGTAGCCCACGCCGGGGGGCGACGGGACTAGGAGAAACATGCTTGACCTCCCCGGCGGGGCCCAGCCGTCCTCAACCGCCGTGGGTATGTGTACGTAGAAAGAGGGCGCGTCGGGCATGCCGCCCCGGCCCACCAAGGCGTTGAGGTGCTCCTCCCAGCTGGAGATGTAGACCACGTGGGGCGGCCCCTCCCACCTGCCGCCCGCCAGCACCGCCATATACGCCGAGGGGGCCATCCTGAGCCCGCGCCAGTAGGACTCGTCGTACGACCTGAAGCGGGGCGGGAGCATGTCCTCCACTAGCTTGTAGTCGGCGTTGGCCACCACCACGTCAGCCTTGAGGAAGCCCGCCTGCGTGTGGACCCCCAGCACCCTCCCCGACCCAACCTCGATCCTCTTAGCCGCCGTGCAGGTCTTGAACTGGGCCCCGTGGCGAGCCCCCAGCTCGGCGAGGTTCTCCGCGACGGCGCCGAAGCCGCCCCTCGGCGCCTTGACCCCCCTGACGAACACGGAGTAGTTAAGCAACAGGCCGTAGAGGGCGGGGAGCTCCCACGGAGGGCTACCCACGAACATCCCGTCGTACTCCAGCAACCGCCTAATCAGCGGGTGCCTAAACCGCGCCTCGACGTAGCTACCGAAGCTACGGAGGTACCTAGCCAGCCCGGGGCCGGCCTTGGCCGCCGACAGGAGGTCCAGCCAGCTGTCGTACTTCTTGAAGAGCATGTTGTCCACCACGGCTCTGTAGAGCCGGGCCGCCTCCCTCATCATCTCCACGAACTTGTCCCCCGCGCCGCGCTCCAGCTCCTCTAGGCGCTGAGGCAGGTCGCGGCCCACCTCCAGCCTCCCGTAGCGCCCGTCGACGAAGACCATGCTGGGCTCGAGGTCGACGACTTGATAACGGCGGCCGCCGAGCTCCTGGAACACCTTGTCTATGACGTCGTCCATTAGGTACCACGTGGGGCCTATCTCGGCCCTGTATCCGCCGACCTCCACAGACGCGGACCTGCCCCCCAGCCGGCACCCCTTCTCCACCAAAACCACGTCGTAGCCCTTCTTAGCCAAGAAAGCGGCAGAGGCCAGCCCCCCGAAGCCGCCTCCTATAACCACGGCTCTCATGGAGGGGAGGCCGACTACCAACTAAATCACCTAGTCAAATAAACTATTACGCGGTGAAGCCCCAGCCGACTTGGGGAAACTATTTAAAGCACCGACGCGGGGGCTGACATGGAGTATTTGACGTACGAGGAGAGGAGCATCCTCACCATGTTGGTGACGGAGAGCTGGGCCAGCCCCAGCTCCATAGCAAAGAGGCTCGGCGTGTCCCGGCAGCTGGCCTGGTACACGCTTAGGAGGCTGAGGGAGGCTGGGGTCGTAGGCGAGCCCATGCTCTACGTCAGGCCAGACCACGCCGGGCTGCACTACGCCTTTTTCCAAAGCGAGAGGGAGCCCGAGGACTACACAGTCCTGAAGTTCGAGACCCTTGAGGGCGCCTACATCTTCGCCGTGCCGTTTAGAACTGAGGAGGAGCTGAGGAGCCTCAGGGAGAGGTACGGGAGGCCGTGGTTCGTCCCCAGCCTGAAGCCCAAGC
>NZ_JBMFKV010000104.1:0-7193 GCF_049971835.1 Pyrobaculum sp. | reverse complement strand
ACCTAATAAAGCTGGCGGCTTCGCTGGGTAGCAGATCCAAGATCTACCGCTACATACTGCAGAAGCACGGCGTGCTGATGGGCACAGAGAAGGTGTATCAAAAAGTTAGAGAATCCGCGCAGAAGGTTGCTAGTAGGATCCGTTCTTAGAGCTTTACAGTAGAGTCTGGGCTGGCGCTTTTCTGGCTCCTCTGGGTAGTGGCACGTCGATTATCTTGAGCAACTGTTGCTCAACCTCCCTGCGGCTTGGGGCCTCCATCTCCCTGGCCTCCGCGACTATCTTCTCCACAGCACCGTTGCCGAGCGACGCCGACACGAACACCGACGCCTTGCGGATCCTCCCGCCAGTATAGTAGATCAGCACTGGCGCCTTGGTGCTCCGGCTAACGGGGATGTACAAGGCGTCGAGGATGTCGCTTGTAAAGACGCCATTGATCCTCACGCCACCCGGAGCCCTCTCCACCTCCACCCTCCCTCCACGATCCAGAGCCAGCCGCCCAAGCAACACAGCCCTCTTGAAGTCCACCACCTTGAGTGGACCACTGTTTGTGCGGAAGACGTCTCTGGCAGACATGGACTCCTCCAGGAAGAGCTCCTCATCCCGCAGAGACGCGACGATCTCCTCCAGGCTCCTCCTCCCCTCAATGATGTCCACCACCACGTCCGCCCAGCCGCCGTACTTAATTCCGAGGGGCAGGCTGTGGGGCTTGAACCTAACCCCCTTCAGCACCTTCTCCTCGCCGCTCCACTTGACGTAGTTCTTGAGGAGGGGCCTCCCATCCTCGTCAGCAGGTATGTACACGTTCCACTTTCCCTCAAGCTTTAGGGAGAAGGCCTCAACGGGGTTGATAGCGCTTTCTCCCAGCACCTCAGCCGCAACCCTCCTAGCTTCAGAGTTGACTGCGTCCTCTCCGGGGTTGTTGCGGAGATAGAGAGAGTCGGTATCGCCATACAGTGGCTTGAACCTCCCCCACAGCTTGTCGAATATCTCCTGCGAAGTCCAGAAGATCACCGCGGCGATGTACTCATTAACTAGGTTGCCAAAGCTCTTGGCGAAGACGCCGTATGCGGAGTTGGCCAGTATCTTCACAGCCTGATCGGCCGCCTCCCCCACCTCCCCCAGCTCCTTCTTCATCTTCTTAGTCTCCGCCCTCGCCTCGTAGAGGCTGGAGAGGTACTCCGAGACGGGGCCTGGAGACGTGCAGATCTTGACTCTCAACCTCTTGATCTCAAGCCCGGAGCTACACTTCTTAATGGTTAGGGGATCCAGCTGGAGGACGTAGTATATCGTCGGATATAGCATATTGAAGTCGTACTCGTAGACGTCTCTAAACAGCCCAGCAGCAGAAGCTCTGGCCTTCTCCGCCCCGCCATAGTCTGCAGAGGCGCGGCGATCTTCCACCACAGCGCCCTCCGAAGCCTCGAGATACTTCGCTACTAGGGCCTCGTGAAGAGAGCCAGGCGAGTAGCCATCTGCGAAGACGTTTAGAAGGTGGAGCGGGACGCCTGTCAGCTTGGCAAGGGCCTCTGCAGTTAGCAAGACCTTCTCAGCGAGCTTGTAAGTCGCGACGACGTCGTACTTCAAGTACTCCTCAAGAGCTCCAGCGCCCCTCCTAGCCTTCAGACCTATCCACCGCTTGTAGTCAAACGGAAGCGATAGCTTCACCTGCCGGACGATCTCGTGAAGGGCGTTGGCCTCCTCCTGCACTCCGAAGGAGGTGCGGAAGGCCCCGGCCGTGAATGGGAAGAGATCCAGATGCGGGACGCCAGCGATGGACAGCTTGCTACTAGACACGTACTCCCAGTCGAACGACCAAGAGTTGAAGCCGACTGCGTAGTCCACTCCAGACGAAGACAGATCAGCGACGAACTCAGATGGCGAGCCTGTGGAGATCTCAACCCCGTCGAAAGTCCATCCAACCAACACCGCGCCGTTCTGAACCTCTACGTCGAAGGCGGCGAAGCTCGGCCTCTTGGCGCTTCGGAGGGCCTCGGCGATCTCCCGCTTCGCGTACTCTGGCAACAGCTTCGCTCTCTGCCTGTCCTTCCTGTAGTCCACAGCGAACCTCGCCACAAACGGTATTGCCGACTGCGACACTCTGTACCCCCTACTCAGATACGCCTCCCTGGCCTTAGGCACCTTAGCCGGATCCCCCACATACGCTCTCCACACCCTCAGATCAGACTCGGCGAACTTGATCTCTTTAAACACGTACGCCTTCAAGTCGGTCCTCTCCAGTTTGACGCCACCAAGAGCCTCTGGCCTCTCCCTCGACAAAACGTAGAAGTACGCGCTGTGGCTGATCTCCTTCCCGTCCACAAGAAACCTCCTCCCGCCGAGGTAGGCTATCATCTCCTCTTCACTACGAAGTCGTACGAAACTGCCACCGCGCCATTAAGCTTCACGACCTGCATAAGGAGTTTAATAGTTAGGTACTCCACAACTGCGTGCCTCTCTTCAAAAAGCTTCTTGAGAGCCTCTCTATCGCCATCGCTTATGTATCTACAACCAAGTTTCTCCTCTATTGGATAAACCCACGCCAGAAATGGCCACCTAGGCCCAGTGAGTAGACCCTCATCTTCCATCCAGTGGAACACTCTGTCCATAATCTTCACATAGAGCTCCGCAACTTCGCAGTAAGGCCCGCCAACTGTACGCAGAATGAAGAGCAGAATCTCAGCCTGTGTAATTAAGCTGTTAAAAACTGCGAGCTCAACGTTTACACCATATTCTCTGGCTACGAAAACTGCATATCTCAGATCTGCTATAGCCGCCTCGCTTATCGTCTCTACAACCCCCTCTGTACAGTCCCCACCGCCACTACACCTCTCCTTCAGCTTTTTCAGAAGCTCTTTTACGGAACTCATAGACACCCAACTCTCTTCAGCTCCTCAACGTTCTCCCTCTCAATCACCTCGGCAACCCTCTTCCTAGCCTCGCTCCTAGACATCGTCTGCAACAGCTTCTCCATATAGCACCTAATCGCTTGCTTATTATTCTCCACAAACTCCGATATCCTAGCCGCCTTCTGCTTCGCCTCTTCAAGACGCCTATCTATCTCATCGGCGTTCAGCTCTCCACTGCTTTCAGCTATCTCAGCGGACTTTTCAAAAACTTCGTTCTCCCCAGATCCCCCATATATACCTCTGTTTGGTGGTTCCATTGGGTCCATGGTTCCACCAATCTCTTTTGGATTGTTTGTAAAACCGACTTCGGCGCCTCCGGTTTGACTTAAATTCCAGCCTTGTTCTATGTTTGATCCAGAAGTATTTGACGGAACCATGGAACCATCGGAACCACCAAACTGAGGATATATACCCCCACCCCCAGAATCAGTGTTTTGTTGTTGAGCTTCGGCTTTCTGCTCTTCGTGGCTTTCAACTATAGTTGCGGACTCTCTCCCAATCAGTATCTTTAGAGCATCATCAAGCCGTAGGCACCAGTAGTGTATTTTTTGCCCGCCAAATCTGTGCTGCTCATAGAAGAACGGTTTTGGAGGTGTTGTGCGTATCCGGCGCTGTCCAACTATATTGTCCTTTATACAAATCTTATATGTCGATATAAGCCTTTCGAACACAATTGTCCACGACAGCTTCGCCGATTCATCGTCTTTGTTCTTCTCCACTTCAGCCTTCTCAGGCTTCTCGCCTGTGAGACGCTCTATAAACTCTGTGACAAATGCGTTGTTGCGCGCCATGGACATGACGCGATCCACCACCTCCTCCGCATCTTTCCAAGTGTCTGAGTCTGGCGGGAAGGCTCTGAACTCCGGCCTGGGCTCCTTTATCAGCTTGACAAATAGCTCTGCGAGAGTCTCAGGCTTCTTTGGATCGCGCCTCGACAAGACGTACTCTCTGAACCGCTCCTCTGGCGTCTTCACGGCTGTGACTGCCTCCTTCACTCTCTCTGCGTTTTCTAGCTCGATCTCCTCTAGCGCCTTGTAGGCCTCCATGAATATTGGATCGCCTGTCTCCCTCTCAGCCATCTTAGCTATGGCGTACGAGAGCGCGAGCATCGTAGATGGCCGGCTCATGCCGAGCTCCCTCACTTGCCTCTCCACAGACTCCTCCACAAGCCGCCAGAACTCCTCCGACTCGGCTATCTTCGCTAGCCACCCAGCCACGTTGTACCCCCTCAGCTCCTCCAAGCCCATGTAGAGTGGCGGCGGGAGATCCAGCTCGATTATGAGGAGCCTCCTGGCGATGGCGGGATCGCGGAGGTTTAGAAATAGCTCTGGGTTGTGATTGGTTATTCCAATTATAGTCCTCTTGGCGTTGAAGAAGTCCTCGGCGCCCTTCCCCCTCCTCTTCGCCCGAGCTCCAGTTAAGCTGGTGGATGCAGAAAGACCACCGACTATCTTGATCAGCTCCTCCATCTTATCGCTCCTCTTCACATTGCCCCTATCGTCCACCTCGGCGACTTCGTCCACCACCATGACTATGGTGGTGCACGACACGGCGGTGTTGATGCGGGGGCGCGTGTCCAATACATACAGCCCCTGCTGGTAGATAAAGTTCTCAGATGCGAACCTGGATCGCCCAACGTCGTCCGAGATGCCGAGGAAGTTCAAGGCGGTTTTGATCACTGAGGTCTTAGCCCTCCCAGCGGGGCCGAACACAATAGCAACCTTCCAGTCTCCGTAGTCCCGTCTCCTCTCCTGGGCCTTCTGCCTTGCGGCGTATAGCATAGATCCAGACATCACCACCATGATCAGAGCCATGGGCTTAGGCGAGCCGCGGAAGCCTTGCTTCACCCGGTGGAGGAAGTCCCTCAGCTTGTCGATATCGAACCTCGGCTCAGAGTCTACTCTAATCTCCATCTTTCCGTCTAGGAAGAAAAAGCCAGTGGTGACGGTGTCTCTCACTGGCCTGGCCTGCGTTACGAGCAGGCTCGGAACCCCGTCTATCTTGAGAGCCATGTCTTGCGAAATCCTCTTGACTGCCTCTTCTCTAGACTCGATTGGGAAGATCTCCTTTATGTACCTCCCGTCGGAAGTCCTCACAGTCTTGAGGACTATGTACATCTCCCCGTCGAGCACGTCTTCTATCTTCTTCACAGACTCAGACTCTATGAAGTACAGAGACTTATCTATGCGGAAGGTCTTGGCCACAACCTCGCCACCGTCAGCCTCTATGGGCTTCCCCATCCACCTCTTAAACTTCTCAGCGGCGAACTTCGCCTCCTCAATCCTTCCATATATTACATAGTAGCCAAATGGCGCTTGGAGGAGCGCCGAGTAGAAGCCACCGCGCCTCTCCGCGAAGACGAGCTCTAGCCCGTACTCCCCCGCCTTGGCTCTCAGCTCCCTCTCGAGGAACTTGACGTTGAGGTTCCTGATCTTGTCCGCGGCGTCGTGCGCTTGCTCCGGCCCCTTGGCCATCGCCTCCAAGAGGCGATCTACAACTGTGCGTGGCTTGTAGCCTAGCACAGACAGTAGCTCCTTGGCGGCTTCCACGTCGAGCTCCCTCAGATAAGCCACCGCGCTAGCTCTGCCATATGGCTTACTCCCCTCGTAGGCTCTCCTTACGTGGCTGAGGCGCTGGCTCCGGGACTGAGACTCTTGCCCAGCGGAGCCGTACACCCTCTGGACGATCTCCTCAATATCGCGGCGGCATATCCCCAGCCACCTCCCCAGCGATGCCAGCGCGAATATGGCGTTGTGGCGGTTCACCTCTTTGTTAAGCGCGGCGCCCCCCGCCGCGGCTCTGGCATATATCTTGACGAACGCCTCGGCGGCCCTATCCACATCTATGTGCTTGCAACTCCCCTCTTCAACCTTCGGCGGTTGCTCGGCGTATCTAGCAACCTTCTTGTCCTCTACCACAACATCCCCGCCAAGCCTCTCCACAAGCCTCGCGAACTCGCCCCAATCCAGTACTGGAATCCTGCCAGTGGCGTGCTCATACGATATGTCTCCCAGATACTGACCAGCCACGTTAGCTGGCGTGCGGAAGTGTATCTCAACGCCTGGGATCGACGCCTTTTTGACGTCGGGAGGCGCGCCGATCACTGCGATGGGGATTTTGAACTTCCTCCTGCTCTCGGCGCCGCCAGGGCATATACATGAGTCGCCGCGGCACTCCACCGGATCTTGACACTCGAAGGCCCCGCCGAATATCTTGTACACATCCTCTCCCAGCTCCGCCACCAGCTCAGCCGCCTCCTCGGTCCAAGAATCGACGTCGATCAAGGCTGGCGCCACCCCGCGCGCTCCAATCAGTTCAGCGTAGATGGCGGGCTTAACCGCAATAGATGTGACGACTGCGCCGGGCTCCCCGCCCCTCCTAACCCTCTCCGCGATCTCCGCCCAGCAGCCCTCCTCAGAGCCTCTGCAGACTGTGACTTTGCCACGCTTAGGCACGAAGGCCCGCCACATGGCGATCGATTCGTAATCTGCCGGATTTCTCAACAGCCTCTCTGCGTCTCTCAGCATGGCCTCTACAATAGCAACTGCGTCTGCAGATGGAGGCGGCTCCTCCCGCTTAGCGGGCTTGGCGGACTCTACAGCTTTCTTCAAGAACTCCCTCAGTTCCCTGACAGACACCTCCGTACCGGTGAGCCTGCGGAGAGCCGAGGCGATGCGGTTCAGAACCCTAGGCGGAGGCGGAAGCTTCTTGATCTCGACAAAATCCGAGTCTCCGATCCACACTACATAGACGCCATCCTCCTTCTCTACCTTCAGATACTCGCCAAAGTTCATAAATCAATAAGCTCAATCTTCGCCTTCTTCCCAAGACACTTGGCAATTTCGACAATTTCAAACGCCAGTTCCAGATCGGAAACAGCAATCCACTCCCCCCTCTCAAGCCTATCCAGAACCCCAGGTGGTATGTGAGGCGGCACCTCGCATTGGCTCATAACTCCACCAGCTTGTATCTCTTTCCACACGCTGGGCACCTCACCACATCTTCGCCTTTGTGTAGAAGGAGCACATTGCACCTAGGACATCGCGCCAAGTGAAGAATTATCTCAGACTTCATCATTCCAGAATACGCCGACGCGATGTCGAGTATCCTATCAGCCTCGCGGAGGATGGAGATATGGGCGTACTTTTCTCGTCTTTTCATGCCATCCGGTATTTTGGTTACCTGCATGTCAATAAAGTTTTACCCAATATATAACGTTTTCTTTCCGCACGGATTGCTGTAGATCAACGTCGCATGATTCGCCTCATGAATAAGCGCATGAGCCAT
>NZ_JBMFKV010000103.1:0-7551 GCF_049971835.1 Pyrobaculum sp. | reverse complement strand
CTCCATATGAAAAACTCGGCCCGCGTCACAGGCGCACTGCGGTATAGGAACTTCACCGCCCTCGGCGTAAACAGGCGGCGGGTTTCGTACTGAATGAGGAAGAGGAGCTTCATTAACTTCTTCAGGCTACCTACATTCCCTAGCCTAAATGCAACATACGCCACGACGTCACCTACATCATATTTGCCTATTGTTTCCACATTATTAACAACTCAATTAAATAAAACTTACCGGTTGCGCCCAATCGCCCTCGCTACAGAAGAGGGGCGCTTACGTATCAGAAACTTGTTAACGCCACGCTACTGAGGTGCTTGATATCAGCTTAAATACACGTGGAGAGTTGTGGCTATGCAGATTGTCGAGACGGGGTGCGTAGATGTCGCGGCCGTGACTCTTAGAATTAAGACTTTTCTCCAGCAGATGGTTGGCTACCTGCCTCCTAACTTTCGGGTGATTAAGGCGGAGAGGGAGGGCGATGTGTGGGTGGTCGAGGTGTACTACGTCTACGTCTCCGCGGTGCTGGGGGTGCCGCCGAGGGAGATCAAAGCGGTTTTGAAAGTGGATGAGAAATGCCGCATCCTCGACTACAGAGAGGAGCAGTAGTCGATACCGGGCTCCTCGCGGCGAGGATACTGCTTCAAATAGGCGCCCCGCGACTGGCGGCCCTTCTGGGGCGGGAGGCGGGGGTAGGCGAAGATGTCTGGAACTGCGCGCTCGTGGCATTATCGGGCGTGAGGATCTACACGACGGCCTTCGCGCTGGCTGAGGCTTTCGGGGGGATTATAGGGCGCAGGTGGCCCTACGCCGTTGCCCCGGCTCAAGTCGCCGTGGCGCAACTCAACGCCTCAGGAGATTTGGAAGAGGTTGCCGTGGACAAGGCGTCAATTCCCCCCGGCGGCGTGGGTCTTGTTGACGGATCGCTCATCGCGGCCGCGGTGGCTAGGGGCGTCCCGCTTGTGACTTACGACATGGAGCTTTGGCAGTTTGGGAGGGGGCTGGCCGACGTGTTGACTATCTACGAGCTGTGCGGAGGGTGATTGTTTTTATTTCTGTGGGGGGCGGGGGGTGTGGACGTCTCCGAGTTGTCTCTTGACGCGCGGCTTATCGCTGTGTTGAGGGAGAGGGGGGTTAGGGAGCTGTTTCCCCCGCAGGTCGAGGCGGTTAGGGCGGGGATATTCGACGGGGTGAATGTGTTGCTCTGCACAGCGACGGCGTCTGGCAAGTCGTTGCTTGCAGAGGTGGCGTCGGTTAAGGCGGCGCTTGAGGGGAGGATGGCGCTCTACGCCGTGCCTCTCAAGGCGCTGGCCCAGGAGAAGCTTGTCCACTTCTCCCACTACAGAGGGCTGGCGAAGATCGGCATATCCACCGGCGACTTTGAGTCAGACGACAAGAGGCTCTATGAATACGACGTCGTGGTTGTGACATACGAAAAGCTGGACAGCCTCCTCCGCCACAGGCCTAGCTGGCTGAGCTCAGTCGGCGTTGTCGTGGTGGACGAGATCCACTACCTGGGCGACCCCAAGAGGGGGCCCGTCCTCGAGTCGATAATAGCCAAGGTGAGGCACCTCGGCCTCAAGACGCAGTTTATTGGGCTCAGCGCCACGGTCGGCAACGCTGGTGACGTGGCTAGGTGGCTGGGAGCTAGGCTCGTGGCGTCTAGCTGGCGCCCCGTCCCGCTCCGGGAGGGGGTCTACCACGGGGGGAAGATCTACTTCTCCGACGGCGGCCAGAGGGCTGTAGGCGGGGCCGGCGGAGAGGCAGAGGTTGCCCTCGCGGTAGACGCCGTGGCTAGCGGCGGGCAGGCCCTGATCTTTACAAGTAGCAGGTCGTCCACGGTGCGCATCGCGAAGGCCGTGGCGCGGGCCGTGGCGGCCCACCCGGCTAAGCTTATCGACGTGGGGGAGGCGCAGGCGCTGGCGGGGGCCGTACTCAGCGCCTCTACCAGCAAGATCATTGGGAGGGAGCTCGCCGAGCTGGTGGCGAGGGGGGTAGCCTTCCACAACGCGGGGCTGGAGCTGGAGGTCAGGAGGCTGGTCGAGGAGGGGTTTAGGAGAGGCGTCATCAGGGTAATCGTCTCCACCACCACCCTAGCCGCCGGGGTGAACCTCCCGGCGAGGCGCGTCGTCGTGGCGGACTACGAGAGGTTTGACCCCGTGGTGGGGAGGGAGGAGATACCGGTGCTTGAGTACAGGCAGATGGCCGGCCGCGCCGGCAGGCCCGGCCTGGATCCGTACGGCGAGGCTGTTATTGTGGCTAGGAGCAGGGGCGAGGTGGATTACCTCATGGATAGGTACGTGAGGGGGAGGGTGGAGGATGTAAAGTCTCACATACTCTCCGGGCCTAACTTGAGGGCCCACGCCCTGGGGGCCGTGGGCGGGGGCTACGCCAGAACTATCGACGATTTGGTGGATTTCTTTTCCAACACCCTGGGGTACCACCAGGTGAAGACTTCTCTAAAGTCGGCGCTTCTCAGATCTAAGGTGGCCGACGCCGTGGATGAGCTGGTGGAGTGGGGCTTCTTGGAGCGAGACGGCGATTTGGTATACGCCACGGAGCTGGGGAGGCAGGTGGCTAGGCTCTACCTCGACCCCGAGACCGCGGCGAGGTACATAAACCTGCTTAAGGCGGTGAGGCGGGGGGCGGTCTCGGCATATCTGTATATAGTTCTGACGGCGCCCGACTTCCCCAGGGTGAGGCGGGGGAGGGTCAGCCGGGAGGTGGCTGAGGAGGTCCTCTCGGCGCTGGATGTTGAGGAGGACGAGGAGTTTGAAGACGTGGTGAGGACCGTCGCGATGCTGAAGGCGTGGATCGAGGAGGTTGACGAGGACCAGATCTACGAGAGATTCGAGGTGGCTCCGGGAGACCTCAGGGTGTATGTAGACCTCTTTGAGTGGCTTGGGGGCGCCGCGGCGAGGCTAGCCGGCGTAGTTGGGCTTGAGGAGCATAGACGCGGCCTTGAGAGAGTCACGGCACGCGTCGTTTACGGCGTCAGGGAGGAGTTGCTTGAGCTAGTCACGGCGTTGAGGGGGGTCGGGAGAGTTAGGGCGAGGGTGCTCTACAACTTCGGCTACAAGACGCTTAGAGACGTGGCGAGGGCCTCCGTGAGGGAAATAGCGTCTCTACCTGGCTTCGGCGAGAAGCTCGCCCAGTCCGTCATAGAGCAGGCTAGGCAGCTGGTGGAGTAGCTACGGCGCTATCTTCACCACGTTGTACCGCCCCGCTACCTTCAGCATGGTGGTGAAGCGGCGCATCTCCTCAACAGCCTCCCCCAGCCTCTCATCTGCCTCCAGCTCCACGACGAAGTAGTAGTCCCACGGCGATAGGCGGGTCGGCCGCGAGTATATCAGCGTCATGTTTATCCCCCTATTGGCAATGGGGGCGAGGGCCTTGTACAACGCGCCGGCGACGTTGGGCACGGCGAATATCAGCACCGCCCGCTCCCCCGCCGCTCCCCCCGCTCTAGACACCACGGCGAATCTCGTGTAGCTCTCCCCGTCCTCCACGCCGCAGGTCTTGTCAAAACCCTCCAGCGCCTTAGGCGACGCCAAGACTGCGCAGTCCCCTACGCACTTCTCAAACTCCTTGACCGCCTCGGAGGTGGAGTTTGTATACACGACGTCGGCGCCCAGCAGAGAGATGGCCCTCCTGGCCTGTGCCGCGGCGTGGGGGTGTGTGTAGACCACGCGGGGGCTCCCCTTCTTAGAGATACACAACGTGATTCTCATCTCACCCATCGCCGCTATGCCCACCTCACGCGTGGCTAGGGAGTCTATAGTCTCGCCGACTGGCCCCTCAAGGCTGTTGCTAAAGGGCACCACCCCGTAGTCAACAACGCCGCTTTCAACCCTCTCGAAGACCTCCGTAATAGATCTACAAGGCGTCAAGTCGCCGTGGGGGAATAGGTAGGAGGCGGCCTCCCAGGTGAAGGACTTCTCAGGGCCTAGGTAGGCCACGCCGGGTTTATGCGCTCTGGATACCTCTGAGGCTATTACTGCGGCGAGGACCCCGTTTATAAGAGGGGGCGCGTTGTACCTAGCCCGCTCTCTCAACAATTCGTACAGCTTCTTCTCTATTTCGTAAACCCCTGCATTGAGAATTGAGAATAGGCGTGTATATATCTGTTTCCGGGGACCCACATGCGGGTCTTTCGTCACCCGTAGGCCCGGGTTCAACTCTGCACCAATAAGCAGATCTACTAAACCTACGTGTTTATATACTCTCTCAGCCTCTACAAGACACGTGCCTAGGCGGCTTCTGCTGACACACGCCAACCTCGGAGGCTGGATTTCCCAGAAGATGAGAGAGATGGGAGCGGAGGTAGTGGAGGGTTTAGGATCTTGGGACGCCGTGGGGGAAATACACAGCGACGTGTTCCTCCGGGACGCCAGGCGGCGGGAGGCCGAGGTCTTGGCCGCCGCGGCGGTGGCCGAGGCCGCCCTCGGCCGGGAGGGGGTAATCTTCTACGCTGGTGGGACCGCGGGGGCCGGGTTGCACGCATCTAGAGGCGCTCTGTTTAATGTCTCCGTGTTCCTCGCCAAGCGGCTGGGCGCGGCCCTCGTGGCGGTTGACCGCCACTTCCCCTGGGGCACCTGGGAGCTTCACTTAGAACATAAATTCCCGCTGTATCTGGTATACGGAGGGGCCGAGGGGCCCTCTCGGAGGTACCTAGCTAAGAGGGGGCACGATGTAGTCGCCTTCCCCCTCCCTCCCGGGGCTGGGGATAGGAGCTTCGGCAAGGTGCTGAGCTACGTACTGCGCGAGGTGGAGGGGCCTCTTGTGTTGCAACTGGGGTTTGACATCCATCGGAAAGACCCCACTGGGTACTTCTTCGCATCCGAGGCGTTTTTCTACAGACTTGGCGAGGAGCTGAGGGGCAGGGAGAGGTTTTATATCTCGATAGAGTGCCCCTCCACGCCAGCTGTCTTCACGGCATCGCTGGCGGCACTGCTGGGCGGACTAGAGGGCGGCGGACCTCCTCCGGCGGAGCGGTATGAAGAGAGCGGAGATGTCTTGAGAGAGGTGGATCTCCTACTGAGGCGGGCTAGGGGGAGGTTATCTTGAAGCCGTTGTACTCGCCTCTATACCTCTCCTCCCTTATCTCAATCTCTCTTATCTTTATGGCGGGCGACGCCGCCGGCAGGAACTTCACCAGCCTGTCAACAGACTCGTCGGCGCCCTCCAACACCGCATAGAGCGTATCTCCGACGAGGCGCGCCTCCCCCGTCACGTTGTTTCTCAAGGCCTCGCCTTTTAGTATTTTTAAAATCGGCACCCCGGGAAGGTCCAGCTCGCCTCTTGCAACCACCACAACCCTCTTCACGGCCAGCCTCCAGATGCGGCTTATAAGTATTTCCTCAGATCGTCTCTTCCATCGTCACGCCTCCAACCATCGATCCCCTCATCACTGGTCAACACTTTTTAACCTCTGTAATTAATCTTTTGTGAGTGAGGTTAATAAGAAAATAGAGACCGCGGTGAGGAACCTCGCCGTTGAGGTAATAAACAAGTTTGAGAAGAAGAAGAGGATAGACAACATCCAGGAGCTCATAATACTGGCCACGTACCTCAACATGCAGAAGCTTGACGAGCTCAGAAACGACGTTGATGGCGTTATGAGGGCGTTTCAGCGGCTAGACGCACTTATAGACGTGGTTAGAGATTTAAAGAAGGCGGTGGAGAGCCTCCAGTCGGGGCAGACAGGCGAAGTCGCCAAGCTACTGGGCGAGGTAAACTCCAAACTCGACAAAATCCTGGAAAAGCTAGACGCATACACTGTGGAGAGTCTCTAGTCATTGATTTAAAACCTAACCCTCTCCTATCCGTGGCCGAGGTGTATAGGAAATGTGCATCTTATAGAGATCTGGTGGCCGGGGGGAGTGGCGAAAGGGAGTTTCTGCAGTGGCTCATCGCCTTCCTCGACACCCCCAGTGTCTGGTTCCACCTCTCGCCGGTCGAGGTGTTGGCATGGGAAGACGTGGAGACTAAGTTGGAGATCGGCGATGTGTCTCTGAGAGGTCTGGCGCTACCCTACTCGGGGCCCGCCTCTGTGGAGGGGAGGCTCGTCCCGCCGGACGGCGACATGGAGGGGAATATAGTGGTGGCCGAGTTCCCTAGTGATGTAGACGACGCCAAGTATATAGTAATCGAGGCGGCCAGGCGCGGCGCCCAGGCGGTGGTGTTCTCTGGAAAGCCGCCGCGGCGCATCGTAGTCACCGGCGAGTACGGCTATAAGATAGACGCGGCGCCGGCGCCCATCCCCGCCGCCAGTTTTGAAGACGCCGCCAGCCACATAGGCAAGCGGGCGCGGCTAGTTATAGAGACGAAGGCGCGGGTGACGTACAGCTACAGCCTTGTGGCGTTTAATAATTTTGAAAACACGCCGATGATCTCAGCCCACTGGGACCACTGGCTCGTTGGCGCCACCGACAACTGCGCAGGCGTGGAGGCGGCCGTGCTGGCGTTCAGCGAGTTGGTGGCCGACGACGTGCCGATCGCCCTCGGGCTCTTCACGGCCGAGGAGGGGGTGGCCCCCCACTTGCCGTCTTTCTACTGGGCCTGGGGGTCGTATAACTACTTTAAGAAGTGGAGGCCGTCGTTACTTGTAAATATCGACGTGGTTGGGGTGGGCACTCCGAGGATGTACGCCGTGCCCTACCTCCACGAGTCGCTGAGGGGTCTGGGCCCCGTTGAGCAACCGGAGGCTTACTTCGACAGCGTGCACTACGAGAGGTGGGGCCTACCATCGGTCACAATCTCGTCGCTTAGAGACACCTGGGCCTTCTACCACAGCCCACTAGACACAAACGTCGATTTAGAAAACATCCTATACGTAGCCGACCTCGCAAAAAGACTCGTAAAGATCAAGCCTGCCCCGCCCGCCGTAAGACTGGAGGACTACGGTCTACCGCCGGCGGACAGCCCCCACGAGGCTTGGTCCCTGGTGTACAACTACGTAGTGGTTTTCCGCGACTACAGCCACTCAGACATTGTATACACAGACATTTTCAAGTTCCTCAAAAAGGCGGCGGAGTACCGACGCATAGATCTGCTCGCGGGGCCCACCCTCTGCGTGGGCAACTGCGAAAAGGCGTTGGAGACGTACCGCGAGCTCGCCCTACTTAGACTCGCCTCTCAACCCCTCTAGCACCCTCCTAATGTATGTGGACGAGAGCGTATGTCCAAAGCCGTCTCGCACAGTGGAGATTACCACAACTTCCATAGGCCTGACCCCCCTCCTCGCCCTCTCGTCGTTTATCTGCAGGGCGCGGGGCGCCGTCTCTATACTGGCCACAATCGCCTCAAGCCTCGGGTCGGAGACGGCGGGGCCGTAGGGATCGTGTATCTCCACGTACACAACCTCCCTCTCCGGCGCTATCAGCGACATGAGATTTCTCAAATTAGCCAGCCTCGTGGAGAACTGCCTCACCTTATACTGCTTGTAGGTCGAGGCGAAGGAGTCGCTGGTGAGCCCAATCAAAATCCTCTCCCCAACCAGGGTGGCGGTGGCCAGCAACTTCACATGCCCGGAGTGCAACGTGTCGAAGGTACCCC
>NZ_JBMFKV010000102.1:0-7656 GCF_049971835.1 Pyrobaculum sp. | reverse complement strand
GGAAGGGGGAGGAGCGAGGCTTTGCTGGGGGAGTGGCTGAGGGGGCACGACGAGGTCATCTCGACTAAGGTTGGGTACAACTTCTACGGCGGGGGGAGGCCGGCGAGGAGGTTTGACCCCCAGTACCTTGAGGTGGCTGTGTCGCGGTCGGCGGAGAGGCTTGGGAGGAGGCCGAGTATACTAATGCTCCACAACCCCCCGGCGGGGGCCGTTAGGGAGGTGGCTGGATATGTTCTGTCTAGGCGCGGGGTTTGGGCGGATTACGTAGGGGCCGCGCTGGGGCCTGAGGTGGACGTGCTGGAGGAGGGCCTCGCGGCGCTGGGGGCCGGGCTCGACGCGTTGATGTTTGTGTTTAACATCTTGGAGCAGGAGCCGGGGCTTGAGCTCATTAGGCGGGGGGCCGGGAGGATTCTCCTGGCTAGGGTGCCCCACGCCAGCGACGTCTTGACAGACCGCTTCAAGCCGGAGTTCCCGCCGGAGGACCACAGGTCGCTGAGGCCGAGGGAGTGGCTGGTGAAGGCAAGGCGGCTGGTGGAGGCGGAGATAGCCCCCCTCGCTAGGGAGCTGGGCCTCTCCCTGGGGCAGTACGCAGTTAAGTTCGTCCTCTCCTTCCCCGTCACCAGCGTGGTGGTTACCGCCACCTCTCTGGAGGAGCTGGAGGAGTACGCCTCGGCGTCTGACGGCAAGCCTCTCCCCAGGGACCACCTGGAGAGGATTGGGGAGTTTTGGGCTAAGTATAGGGAGGCTTTGCGGGGCCCTCCGCCTGCCTCGGCTTGAGCTCAAACGCCCCTATTATTGCGAAGATCAGCCCTATTATGTATATCAAAATGCCGACGAGTACCACGTAGGTCAAGGCCCCTATCCACACAAAAGTCGCCGCTTTCTGGAAATTGTCGGAGCCGGTTACCTCGTGGAGGGCTCTGTATGCCCTCCTCTCGAAGTAAGTGGCAACCACCTTTATGAGCCACACCAATACCCAGATCCCGACGGCGATAAACACGATTCCGTAGAGATCTTTGGGTAGTGCCCACGGCGCGTAGATGGCGGTGTGTATAAACCAGCCCACCAGCGCCACCGCGGCTATTACCACTCCCACGATGGCTGTTATGTAGGCGTATAGGAGGTTGTTGAAGATGTCGCGGCGGTTGTAGTAGTCGGCGAGGCCGTGGGCGCCGACCAGTGCCAGGACTGCGCCGACCAGCATGACGGCCCCAAGATCTCCCAGCCAGGTAAAGGAGCCTATGATCTGCAGAATAAGCCCGACGCCGAAGAGTATTTTAGCAGTTTCAAAATCCATAGCTAATGCAGACGCCTAGTATATAAGCTTTACTTTACCAGATCCAGGGCGAATTTGGTAATGGCCCAGGGGTCCCAGCTCCCCGTGGGCATGTGGGGCCTGCCCCGGGGCATCTCCACCGCCTCCACGGCATCTCTGGGCCCCAGCGCGGCGCATATGGCCTCCGCGGCCCCGGCGGCTGAGTAGGCAAGTGCGTCTCTAATCTGGCTTGTCTTTGCGAGGAACACCAGCGCTGATATGTTTGGATTCTTCGCCGGGCCTTTCCAGTGGTAGGCGTAGTACAGCGCCTGCGCCAGCTCCAGCCAGTGGGCCACGGCTTGGGGCTTGACGCAGATCGCCACGGCGCCGCGGGACTCGACTTCTATCTTCTCCGGAGGCTTGTCGAAGACCACCAGCTCCAGCCGGAGGCAGAGGTCCTCGGCGCAGATCACGTCCCCCCGGGAGCCCCGGGTTTTTATCGGTTTTTCTCAATGCTTAAAAATTACATTCGGATTCGGGTTCCATGAAGAAGGTGGTGGTAGTAGGTGGGGGGATCGCGGGGCTGACTGTCGCCAAGACGCTTCTAGATGGCAAGATGCAGGTCGAGATCACGGTGGTGAACAGCGCGCCTCACTACTTCGCCGGGCCCAGCAGGCCGCTTGTGCTCACAGGAGAGCAGTCGCTTGACCGCATTGTGAGGGGATACGAAGAGGTGTCGCGCAAGGGCGTGAAGGTGGTGGTGGGCACTGTGTACTCGGTTGACCCCGCAAACAGGAAGGTTAGGCTCGTGGGCGGCTACGTGTCCGACGGCGGCGTGAGGGAGCTTCAGTACGACTACCTAGTGGTGGCCCCCGGCGTGGCGCTAGACGGCTCCCAGATAACAGGCTACGACAAACACCGAGGCAACGTGCTTAACGTCTATGACCCCGGGAGGGTGAAGCTTCTGAGGGACAAGGTGTGGAGCGCCGAGAGGGGGACCGTGGTCGTGTACGCACCTAAGGCTCCGTATAGATGCGCCCCGGCGCCTACGGAAACCGCCCTGCTGATAGACGCCGTGCTGAGGCACAGGGGGGTGAGAGACAAGTTTAGGATTATCCACATAGACGCCAACGACAAGACCCAGCCTCCCGTCATCGCCGACGTCGTCGGAGAGATATACAAAAAACAGGGCGTTGAGCTTGTGACGAGCCAGGAGATTACCGAGATTGGGGAGAGCTACGTGGTGACTAGAAGCGGAGAGAAGTACCAATACGACATCTTGGCGATGCTCGAGCCCAACAGGGCGCCCAAGTTCGTGGCGGAGGCCGGCCTCGGGGGGCAGTGGGTAGAGGTCAGATCGCCCCAGGACCTGCGGCACCCCAAGTTCGACGACGTACTAGCGGCGGGGGACGCCGCCGGCCTGCCGTTTCCCAAAAACCAGGAAATCGCCTTCGAAAGCGCCCTCTTCGCCGCCAACAAGATACTAGAGATGGAAGGCCTCCAGCACAGAGCCAGCGTCCAGTACGCGTTCCTAGGCTGGGCCTACGTGGGCAACCCAGAGGGGGGGTTGCAGACCCTGTCAGTCATGTTCGGCCTAGACTTCACCACACAGCCACCCAAACCCTCCAAAGACCCGCAGCCGAAGCGTGAATACACCGAGCGCAAAGACGCCTGGGAGCAGAGCTACCTCAAAAACCTATTCGGCCACTAATCCACCCACAACCAGCCCCACTTTGTGATCACTCTCCTACGAGGGGGCTTTTTTAACTCAAAACCACAGCGTCTTGTAGAGTAGTGGAGTCAAGGGATGCATACAAGCATGGGGGAAACTCCATATCTAAGGAGAGACGCGGCCTACATCTTTATTACAGCCTACGCTTAAGTATTTAATAGGTGCTAGGCCTTAGAATACTTATGGAGTTCCCCCTGCTGGCTAAGCCGTGGAGGGACATAGAGAAGTACCGCGACGCTAGGTTGCGCGAGGCGCGGATAGAAATAGGTCTGGCGCTTGAGTTTCTAGAGGATGGGCTTCTTAGAAACGCCGCGGGTAAAGCCTTCCAGGCATGGAAAGCCTACCTAGCTGCGCAACTCGCCGAGAGGAGAGAGGCTTTAAAGAAGATCTACCCCGGCTCTAGGAGGATCAGAGTGGGGGAGGATGAGATCGAAGTGGAGGACGTCGATGTGGTTATCGCTCTGGTGCCCACTACCCATATGATAAAGCTCGCCGGAGTCGTAGGCGGCGACTCGGTGGAGTTCACTGTACTCGCCCTGAGCCTCCACCGCTACCAGTACAACGGCCCAGATCCGGAGGGCTTCTTTTCAGATATCCCCGACGACAGGTCAGCGGCCCTTCTCATCTGCCGCCTAGCCTCAAAGCTGGCGGGAAACTCAGAGCTCTACAAGAGGGTCTGCGGCGCCTAGCGGCCCCTCGCGCCTCTTTTTGCCAGCTTGTTGTAGGCGTAGTAGGCCCCGTAGGCCAGCGCCCCGACTGGCGCCAGCGCCAGCAACGCCGCCAGTAGCCACACAGCCACCGTCGTCATCGCCGACAGTCCAGCCCCCAGCGCGTCTGCCAGGGGGTTCGCGGGTCTACGCAGTGAAATTGTGAACTGGGACTCCGGGGCGTATGTGAGCTCCACCCTCCTGTCCACCAGCCTGCCGGGCAGAGACTTCTCCAGCCTCTCGACCTCTTCTGTAGGCACAGACAGCCACACCTCGCCGCTCTGCTGAGAGGCGTAGGCGGACCGCACCCTGCCCACCCCCAGCCCCGCTATGCTCCTCATGGCCTCCTCCACGTTGTCGACTTCTAAAACGAGGTGTATGGAGTAGGCCCTCTTCTTCTGCACAAAGTTGACGACGACGGTGGACGTGCCGGTCGCGGAGGGGGCGGAGGCGACTTTCCTCTCCACCACGGCGCCGGGGACCTGCGCCTCCAGCTGGGCGAGCTTCGTGGTGGCCACCACAGCCTCCACACGCCCCTCCCTGCCCGCGAACTGCATAGAGCTGATCCTGCCCGCCTTGGCCACGGCGTCTACAAACTTCCTCACGGCGTCCTCGACGTCCTCCACCTCCGCCGTCAGCGTCACGTGGTACGACACGCCCCCGCCCACGAGATGCACCACCACCGTGGCGTAGGCGATCCTCCCCGCAAGAGATCTGAGCTCAGCCTCGAGCTTCTCCACCTCTGACCTCACCCTCTTCAACTCCTGCTCCACCTTCAAAATCTCGTCTACGCTCTGCGCCCTCTGCAACAGTTCAAGCAACCGGCGCTCAGTGGCCTTCGTCGAGTTCAGCCGGGCCCGCAGATCGGTATACACCTCCCCCACCTCCTCCGCCTTTACTGAAAACTGGTCCACGGGGCCTATCTCCCTAACCATGGCGAGGAACTGATCCAGCCTATCGCTAGGCACCTTAACCGTGAGCCTAACCTCGCCCAGCCCACCCTCGCTCTCCGCCACGTATCCACCCACAGCCGCCACGGCCCTCCTCACAGCCGACTCAGCCCCCTCCAAATCCTGGACAATATGCCTAATGTACCCCTCCCTGACCTCTAGAGGACCCTTGAATTCAGACGGCGCAGGTGGAGTCAAGGTCTGAGGAGCGGCGCCGGACGCCATCGACAAGTCTGCAGACGGGGCGCCGCGCAAGTCAAGAGCCCTCGGCGCGCCCGACGTTAGTACGGCAGACGTCGTGCGGAGGTAGTAGCCAACAAAGAGGGAGATCGCGGCCGACGCCGCGATAATTATGAGGAATAGGGTTCTACCCCTCACATGCGTCGAGGAGCCCCCTACTTAAAAACGTGATGTACTCTCAGTACACTAAACCTGTACGCTCTCAAAGATGTGTCTGCGGTAGAACTTCTGGGTTATCTGCGGCCTGGCGTTGGTCAGCTCGTCCTCCGGCAGAATAGACATGACGTCCCAGCCTATGTCCAGCGTCTCCTCGAAGCTACGCCTCTCGTAGTACCCCTGTTTTATGAACTTCTGCTCGAAGGCGTCGGCGAAGCGGAGGTACCTGCGCTCCCTCCAGCCGAGGTTCCTCTCGCCCACCAACGTGGCGAGGTTTCTAATCTCGAGGGCTTTGGAGTAGGCCGCTATTAGGGTGTTGGCCACGTCTTTGTGGTCCTCTCTGGTCTTCCCCTCGCCGATTGCGTCCTTGGCGAGGCGGCTCAGCGACATGATGACGTCGAAGGGCGGGTATATCCCCTTGCCCCACATGGCGCGGCTGAGCACCAGCTGGCCCTCGGTTATGTAGCCGGTGAGGTCTGGAATGGGGTGGGTAATGTCGTCGTGAGGCATGGTCAAGATGGGGAACTGGGTCACCGAGCCCTTCCTCCCATGCGCCTTCCCAGCCCTCTCGTATATCGTCGCCAAGTCCGTGTACATGTAGCCGGGGTAGCCCCGCCTGCCGGGGAGCTCGCCGCGGCCCGAGGAAAGCTCCCTCAGCCCCTCGCAGTAGTTGGTCATATCCGTAATGACGACGAGGATGTGGTAGCCCAGTTGCCACGCGAGGTACTCCGCGATGGTGAGCCCCACGCGCGGGGCTAGGATGCGCTCCGCCACAGGGTCCGAGGCTAGGTTGAGGACGGCCACCGCCCTCCTGAGGGCTCCCGTCTTCCTAAACTCGTCCATGAAGAACAGGGCCTCCTCCGTCTTGATGCCGACGCCGACGAAGACGACGGCGAAGCCCTCCTCGCTCCCCCTAACCGTGGACTGCCTCACCACCTGCGCAGCCATTAGGTTGTGGGGGAGGCCTGTGCCGGAGAAAATCGGCAACTTCTGCCCCCTCACCAGGGTGTAGAGGCCGTCTATCGCTGAGATACCCGTCTCGATAGGCTCCTCCGGGTACTCCCGGGAGTAGGGGTTGAGAGGCTCCCCGTTTACGTCCCTGAAGTCCTCGGGCGGCGGCAGAGGCATGTGATCCCTCGGCTGGCCCTTGCCGTCGAGAATCCTCCCAATCAACTGCTCGGAGACGGGTATCTTAAGCGTCTTGCCGTAAAACCTCACCGTCGAGCCCTTCGCCGGGAGGCCCAAGGTGCCGCCGAGGACCTGGGCCACTGCGTAGTCCGTCCCCACCTCGATTACCTGGACCCTCCTCGGCTCACCGTCAGGCCCCACTACCTCGCCCACCTCGCCGTAGGCTACGCCTCTCGTCTTTTCAATAACTATAAGGGGGCCCTTCACCTCTCTCACAGTGGTGTAGGAAACTACCGGTGATAGCATAGTGGATAGGAAAAACTATTTTATATACATTTGCGCACCCCCTTCATGAGGGTTGGCGTCGTGGGGCTGGGAATCATGGGAGGGCCCATGGCCATGCATCTACACAAGGCGGGCCTCCTCGCCGCGGTTTACAACAGGACTAGGTCGAAGGCGGAGCCCTTCGAGAAGATGGGTGTGTACGTCGCCCAGTCGCCGGCAGACCTGGCGAGGAGGGTCGACGTGGTTATCGTAATGGTGTCCGACGCCCCGGACGTGGAACACGTCCTCTTCGGCCCCGGCGGCGTCGTGGAGGGCGCCCGGCCAGGCTTGGTTGTCGTGGACATGTCCACAAACTCGCCTGAGTGGGCGCGGCGGTTTGCCGAGAGGCTGGCCCGCCTCGGGGTGGAGTTTCTGGACGCCCCGGTCACCGGCGGCCAGAAGGGCGCTGTTGAGGGCACCTTGACTATTATGGTGGGGGGCAGTGAGGAGTTGTTTAAGAGGCTTCTCCCGGTTTTCCAAGCCTTCGGCAGAAACATTGTCTACGTCGGCCCGGTGGGGTACGGCCAGGCAATGAAGCTGGTGAACCAGGTGGTCGTCGCGCTGAACACCGTGGCCATGGTGGAGGGGCTCAGGCTGGCCAAGGCCCTCGGCCTAGACATGGAGAAGGTGGCGCAGGTTTTGACGGGCGGGGCGGCGAGGTCCGGCTCCATAGAGCTCTACCTGCCGAAACTGCTGAGGGGCGACCTCTCGCCGGGTTTCAAAGCCGCCCACCTAAAGAAGGACCTGGGCTACGTAATGGAATTTGCGAATAAGACAAATCTCCCGCTCCCCGCCACCGCCCTGGCCCTTGAGCTTTATAAAAAGATGGTGGAGAGGGGACTCGGGGAGCTGGGTATACACGCCCTGGGGGAGATCTACTGAGGGGGGCCGCCTCTGCTGATTTTGTACACCCCCTCCTCAACCTTTTTCAAGAGGAATACTCCCCTCTCGGTCTTTACGGCTATCTGCCGCGGCCACCCCGACGCGTCTATCTCCACGTGGAGAAACCCCGCTTCTCTAAACATATCCTCCACCTCTCTCCTCGGCAGGTCCTCCGGTATCAACACCGCGTAGCTGAACACCCCCGCCTTCACCAACTGCGCAAGCTCCCTCCTGTCCTCCGGCTCCGTAATGTCGTAGAAGGACCTCGGCTCCACGGCCTCT
>NZ_JBMFKV010000101.1:0-7711 GCF_049971835.1 Pyrobaculum sp. | reverse complement strand
CCGTTGCGCAGGTGCCTTTTCTGGTAAGCGGCGCTTGGAGAAAATATGCTGAGGAAGCCGTCCACAGCTTAGCCCACTACATCGATACGGCGCCGTAGGACGTGGCTGAACAAGCCACTACACAACTTGAGGTCAGAAAACGGCTACGCCGTAGGGGCTGGAGTAAGGCCCTCTCTGTAGGATAGGTAGGGGGGATAGGTATAAAGCCGTGATATCGTATAAATGTGTCTATCCGTAACCGTGAGTCGCTTGTGAAACTCCCCCGCGGCGAGGTGTTGACAAAAGCGCTGGAGGAGGCCCTGGCCGCGGCAGATCCCTACACGGCGGTGGCCTCTAGCGTGAGGAGAAGAGGTGACGTGGTCGAGGTAGGAGGGAAGGCGGTGGAGGTGGGGGGAGGGATCCACGTCGTGGGGTTTGGGAAGGCGTCGGGGAAGATGGCCGAGGCGTTGGTAGACCTGCTCGGCGACTTGGTGAGGGGCGGGGTAGTCATAACGCCAACTGGAGGCGGCCGCGCCGGGCCTATAGAGCTGGTTAAGGGAGACCACCCAATTCCTAAAGACAACACCTTGTCTGCTTCGCGCCGCCTTGTCGAGTATCTTGAAGGCGTGGGGGAGCGGGATCTCGTATTTGTTGTAATTTCGGGGGGTGGATCGGCGTTGTTTGAACTGCCAGAAGACGGGATACAGCTTGAAGATATTGCCCACATATCTGGCGAGTTGATGAAGAGGGGGGCGGATATAGTGGAGTTAAACGCCGTTAGGAAAAGGCTGTCAAGAGTGAAGGGCGGCAAACTCCTAAAGTTCATAAAGGCTAGGCATGTGGTGTCGCTGATAGTGAGCGACGTCGTGGGGGACCGCCTAGACACGATAGCGTCTGGACCCACGGCGCCTGACGGGACAACTAGGGAATTCGCCATAAGAGTGTTGAAAAAGTACGGGCTGTGGGAAGAGCTTCCTCCCCGCATCCGTGCGGTTATAGAAAGTGGAGGCGACACCGTCAAGGAGGGGGACCCAGTCTTAGCCAAGGTGTGGAATATCATCGTGGCCAATAACTTGACGTCGTTGCGTAGCGCCGGCGGCTACCTAAAAGGCGTCGGCTACAGCCCCCTGATTCTCACCTCGATGCTAGAGGGCGAGGCCCGCGAAGCGGGGCGGGTCCTAGCCTCCGTGGCGAAGAGCGTTGTCTACCACGGCGTGCCCGGGAGGCCCCCACTTGCGCTACTGGCGGGGGGCGAGACCGTAGTCACGGTGCGGGGAGGGGGCCGCGGCGGGAGAAACCAAGAGCTCTGCCTATCCTTTGCACTCGCCGTCAGAGGTATGCGCAACATCTCGGCCGCCTGCATGGGGACAGACGGCGTAGATGGAAACAGCCCAGCGGCCGGGGCTGTGGTAGATGGAGGAGTCGTGGAAGAAGCAGAGGCGAGGGGGCTAGACCCACTGGAATATCTAAACAATAACGACAGCTACACCTTCTTTAACCAACTAGGCAGGGCCATAATCACCGGGTACACAGGTACTAATGTAAACGACGTATTTATAGCAGTGATAGACTCCACCTAGGATAAGACACCCCTCCTAATGGGGCTTTTTTATAGTTCTAAACACAGGTGATAACGTCTCAAGATATGTACAGACTTGGCGTTTTTAAATGCTTATTAACGGGGGTCAACGATGGCCTATGCGGGGCTACTACCTCCACCCAGATGTCTACGGCGACGAGGTGGTTTTCGTAACTGAGGACGATCTCTGGAAGTACTCAGGCGGGGTGGGGCAGAGACTTACGTCGGACTTCGGCGTCGTGGTGAGGCCGAAGTTTTCTCCAGACGGGAGGTGGATTGCCTTTACAAGGCTACAGCAGACGGACCAGGGCACGACAGCCGACGTATACGTGGTGCCGTCGGGAGGCGGGGAGCCGAGGCGCGTAACCTACTTCGGCACCCCCTTCACCAGAGTAGTGGGCTGGACCCCCGACGGGAGGGTTCTGGTCTACAGCGACTTTAAAACACCCTTCCCCCAGTGGCGCGAGCTGTACGCGGTGTCGCTAGACGGCGTCTACGAAAGGCTGAACCTAGGCCCGGCCACCGCGCTGGTCTACGGGAGTGGTGGGGTGGTGGTGCTGGGCAGAAATACCTACGACCTCCCCTACTGGAAGCGGTACAGAGGAGGCACGAGGGGGGTGCTGTGGATAAGCAGAGACGGCGGGAAGACCTTTGAGAAGTTCCTCGACCTCCCGGGCAACATCACCTCCCCCATGATTGTGGGGGACAGAGTCTACTTCATTTCCGACCACGAGGGGGTGGGCAACCTCTACTCCGTGGATCTCGCAGGTGGGGATCTCAAAAGGCATACCAATTTCAAGGACTACTACGTGAGAAATGCCAGTAGCGACGGGAGGCGGATTGTGTTCCAGGTGGCTGGGGAAATATGGCTGTACGACCTCGCGGCGGATAGGCTTGAGAAGCTAGACATCGACCTGCCCCTCTCCCGCAAGGCGAAGATGGCCAAGTTCGTAGACGCTGTGAAGTACCTCGAGTACTTTGCCCTCGTCTCCGGCGAGAGAATAGCCCTGATCTCCAGGGGACAGGCCTTTATCGTCCCCAGCTGGGAGGGTGCTGTGCTCCAGCTAGGCGTCCGCGGAGGCGGCGTGCGCTACAAACACATAGCCACAGACGGGGAGAGGATCGCCGTGGCCACCTACGACGGCGCTATTGAGGTGTACAGCATGGACGGCGCGTTGGTAAAGAGGCTGGAGCCCGGGATAGGCATTATCGAGGCCCTGGCGCTGAAGCAGACGAAGCTCGCGGCGGCGAACCACAGAGGCGAGCTCTGGATAATAGACATAGAGACGGGCTCGGCGCAACTGGCAGACAAGAGCGAGTACGGCCTCATCACGGAGATGGCGTGGCACCCCTCCGGGAGGTGGCTCGCCTACGCCAAGCCAGCCGGCGTCTACACCCAAAACATCAAGCTCCTCGACGCCGCCACTGGGAGGACGTACGACGTGACTACGCCAACCGCCTACGACTACTCCCCGGCCTTCGACCCGGAGGGGAGGTACCTCTACTTCCTCTCCAGGAGGGCCCTCAACCCCGCGCTGGACCCCGTGCAGTTCAGCTACATATTCGCCAAGCACTCAAAACCCTACCTCGCAGTCTTAAAGAAAGGCGACATCTCGCCATTTGTCGAATACAGAAAGGCCGAGGGTAAAACAGAGGATATAGACGTGGAGGGCATCGCCACGCGGGTGGAGCCCTTCCCCGTCGAGGAGGGCCTCTACGCCGCCGTGGTCGGCCTAAAGGGGGGGAAGGTGGCGTGGCTGAAGTACGACGTTGAAGGCGCCCTGAGGTACTACCTCTGGTCCGCCCAGGAGCGGAGGGGGGCCGTGGAGGTCTACGACCTGGAGACCAAGCTGAAGGATCAGCTGGTGTCCGGCGTCTCCGCGCTGAGGGCCTCGCCCGACGGGAAGTATATCTTAGTCAAGGAGGAGAACAGGCTTAGGCTCATAGACGTGGATAAGAAGCCCGACCTCCAGTCCAGGGAGCCTGGGCGGAAGAGCGGCGTTCTCGACATGTCGCGGGTCAAGGTGTACGTAGAGCCGGAGAGGGAGTGGAGGCAGATGTTCCACGAGGCCTGGCTTTTGATGAGGGAGCACTACTGGCGGGGCGATTTAAACGGGGTGGATTGGGACGCCGTCTATAGGAAGTACGAGCCTCTGCTGAGCCGCGTCGGCACTAGGTACGAACTCAGCGATTTGATAAACGAGATGCAGGGAGAGCTGGGCACGAGCCACGCCTACGAAATAGTGCCAGACTTCGAGGTGGACAAGCCCTACCTCGTCGGCGGGCTCGGCGCCGAGTTTAAGTGGGACGGCGGGTGCTGGCGCGTGGCGAAGATATACATGGGGGATCCCTCCTACGAAAACGAGAAGTCGTCTCTCCTCGCCCCGGGCGTCGACGTGAGGGAGGGGGACTGCGTGGTGGCCATCGCCGGCGTGAGGCTCGGCCCCGGGGCGCCGCCCGAGTACGCACTTCTAAACAGGACAAGCGACACGGTGGCCGTGGAGGTGGAGAGAGGCGGCGAGGTGAAGAGGTACATCGTGAGGACGGTGCGCGACGAGAGGTACATCATATACCGCCACTGGGTCGAGGCAAATAGGCGCTACGTACACCAGCGCACGGGCGGCGCCGTGGGCTACATCCACATACCCGACATGGGGCCCTCGGGATACGCCGAGTTTTTCAAATCGCTAAACGCCGAGGGGGACAAGGAGGCGTTTATAATAGACGTGAGGTACAACAGAGGCGGCCACACCTCCGGAATGCTGATCCTAAGAGCCGCCGTGGGCATATTCGGAAAATTCCTCACCCGCTACTTCAAGCCGTTTCCATACCCCGAGCTGGTGTTGCCAAGGAAGCTGGTGCTCGTCACAAACGAACACGCGGGGTCAGACGGCGACATCTTCACCTACGACTTCAAGCGGCTGAAGCTCGGCCCAGTGGTGGGCAAAAGGACCTGGGGCGGCACAGTAGGCATAGACACCCGCTACAAGCTGGTAGACGGCACCATAATCACCCAGCCGAAGTACGCCTTCTGGACAGACGACGTCGGAACCGGCATAGAAGGCTACGGAGTCGACCCCGACGTAGAGGTAGAAGTAGCGCCGCAGGACTACAGAGAAGGCCGCGACCCCCAGCTAGATAAAGCCATAGAATTAATAAAGGGCGGGGATTAGGGCAATATTTAAAAACCATATATATAATTAGAGGAATGCCTAAAGTTAAGGGTATTTCAAAAGGTGCGCTAGCCGGTATTGTTATTGCCCTTGTGCTGATCGCGGCCGCGGCTGTGCTACTAATGCAGCCAAGAGCCCCCCCGACCACAACCCCCACCACGACTCCACCGACGACAACTCCACAAACCACTCCAACTACGACGCAAACCACTACACCGACAACTCCACAGACAACTCAAACTACCACCGCTACTACGCCGTCTCCCACAGCGACGCAGACCACAACCTCGCCTACACCCACGGCAACTGCCCCTCAGAAGGTCTTCCACAAAAATGTGATCTACATTATCAACAACGACGCGACGGCTAGGATACAGCTCTACAAGACTGGAACCGCTGACATCGCCGCCGTGCCGCTGGATAGGCTGAACGAGGTGGTGGGGACTAAGATGGGGAACTACATGATAGAGCTACGGGAGGATCCCAACCTACTGACACTTACAATAGAGTACATCGTCTTAAACGCCAATAAGGAGCCCTTTAACAACCCACTCGTCAGACAAGCGCTGGCCTGGGCGGTGCCCTACGACGCAATCCTCTCCAGAATATACGCAAACAGATACGCCAGGCTGTACGCCGTAATTCCAAAGGGCCTGCCCGGCTACACAGACTACGGCATTGTTAAGTACACCTACAACATTACCAAGGCACAGGAGTTGATAAAGAAGAGCGGCATAGACCCCACAAAGTATACAATAGTAATCGACTTCAACCTCGGCAACGACCAGCGCGCCCAGACCGCGGCCCTCCTGGCCAACGCCTGGGCCAGGCTAGGCTTTAAAGTGACCACAGAGCCCCTGAACTGGCCGACGTTGCTGAGCAAGACGGAGAAGGGAGACTTCGACGTGTATATAATCGGCTGGCTACCAGACTACCTCGACCCAGACGACTACGCAAGCCCGCTGTTCTACGGCGGCACTAAGTTCAAGACGCTAGACGTAATCGAGGGCACGGCTCAGCAGATACCCTCCATGCTCTCCTCCGCGAAGGTGTTCGACGTGGGAGAAGCCGTAGTAGTCGTAGGACCGAAGGGTAGCGGCGCAAAGGCGGAGGTCCCCGCCGGGAAGAAGATCTACATAGTGGCTTACGAGGTGGATCTGGCGAATACCAAACCAGTGAACGCCAGCACAGGTTTCGTAGACATCAACCCAGCGTTCTACAGGAATTACGATGTAGACGCCATGATAGTCGCCGCGAGGACGCATTTTGACCCAATGCTGAGAGAAGCTCTCTACAAGGCGATATCGATAGCCAGCAACGTAGATCCCGCGATTATATGGCTAGGCCAGGGCAAGTTCTTCATGCACAACTGGAACTGGGTAAAGGGGCGCTACTACACGCCTCTGGAGCTTGAGAGGTATGACTTGCTGTGGGAGACGCCGGACGCCCCCGTCGTCAGCACAGGTATCAAGGACTACAAGAACGGCCCCGACACATACGTCATAGCCACCATCGGCTGGCCGCAGAGCTTTGACCCCGCCGCAAGCTACGAGTCTTTTGGCTGGGAGATCTTCACACAGACGGGCACTACGTTGGTCACCTTCTGGAGGGAGAATACTGAGTACGTGGTGCCATCGGGCGCGGTGGCGTGGGCCCACGACGAAAACGGCACCACGTGGTATTTCGTGATTAGGGGTGGGATGAAGGCGTACGATCCGTGGAATAACAAGGCATACGACATCAAGGCGGTTGACGTGTTGTTCTCCATATGGAGGATAGCCAGGCTGTCGCTGGACCCCAGCTGGATGATCACTACATACGTAGACGTCAACGCCAGCTCCGTCTTGACCGAAGACGAGTTTAAGCAAGTGCTCTCCAAGGGACTTGTCACAGAGTACGCCGGGAAGTCCTACAACGTGAAGAGTTGGGACGACTTGATGAAAATCTTCGGCTACTCCGGCCCCACGGCCGGGGTGGTCAAGCTCAAGCTGACGCAGGCGTACCCGGCGATTCTGCCTATACTCGCGGCGCCGTTTACAATGATCGTGTCGATGCAGTACGCCCTCGGCGACAAGTACCAACAGGCACTAGCAGATTCAAACAATGGGAAGAACCCGGCGGCGTGGGCAAAATACGTCATGACAGGCGAGGACGACGCCACCCACAGACTCCTCCACGAGAAGCCCATATCCACCGGCCCCTACTACGTAGCCGACTACCAGCAGGATTCATACATAGTGTTGAAGTACAACCCGTACTACTGGAACGCCACGTTGTGGCAACAGCTATACGGATTTAAGCCCTAAGTTTTTTCCCAACCATGTCTTCTTTTAGAAGATTTTTAATAAGACGCCTACTCACCTTTATACCCACTATCTTCGGCGTCGTTTTTATTACTTATCTGATAGCCTACGCCATCCCAGCCGACCCCGTGAGGGCGTGGGCAGGTGGGGAGAAGGCGAAGCCGGAGGTTATTGAGAAAATCAAGCAGTACTACTACTTCGACAGGCCTTGGTACGAGCAGTTTTACTACTTCCTCGTCAGGCTATTCGAGGGCAACCTCATCAGCCCCCGCACTGGGAACAACGTGTTTAGCGACATAGCGTCCCGCTTCTCGGTTACTTTACAGCTGGCGCTCTTCTCCATATTCTTCTCAGTAGTTATCGGGGTTCCGCTTGGCCTCGTGGCGGCGTACAAGAGAGACACGAAGATAGACACCGCCGTGAGGATATTCGCCCTTGTCGGCGTGTCTATGCCCGCCTTCCTCCTCGCCTACCTGCTTATACTAGTGTTTTTTGTACAGTTTAGATCTATAACACTGGCCGGCGTCCCCACCTCCAAGGCGGTGGTCACGGGCATACCGCTGATCGACGCCTTGATTACGGGGGATTTCGAAAGCCTGGCCCAAATCGTCGGGAGGTACTGGTTGCCAGGCTTCGTGCTCGGCTTTGCTGGCGCTGGGATAATCGCCAGGTTTGTG